>CALGNW010000115.1 GCA_937958345.1 uncultured Neomegalonema sp.
CAAGCGCCGGGCATCGATCTGCTGACGGCCAGAAAAAAACGGGCAAACGCATATGAATAAAATGATGACCGGCACGGTCGATGTGACCGTCGACATGCCGAAAAAAGTGGCCCCAGAAGTTGCCGCCGATATCGTCAAGGAATCTGTTTTCGTCTCGCCGCATCTTGAGCGCATCAGCGTTGCAGACGATTGCGCGACGGCGGTTTTGCATATCCGTGATGCCGAATTCACCGACGAAGTGGTCGATAAGGCCGCGCGGTATCTGGCGGTGATGGCGAAACAGCGCACCGGCTTTGACATCAAATGCTATTCCGAGAATATCCGCCGGGATGACGGCCCGTTTCAGGCGGGCGTGAATGAAGAATTCATCAAACGCGGATGGGTCTACGACTACGGAAAAGGGCAAATCGCCTATAACGGTCCCGTCCTTAAGGTCGCGCGCCTTGTGAACGAAATTGCGGGCAAGCTGTACGAGGAAAACTTCGACGCGGTTGACGGGCAATTTCCGGGCTTCATCGACGCTGATATACTGCACAAATGCGGGTACTTTGACAGCCACCCGAATCAGGCAACATTTGTCGGAAACGTATTGGAAGACTTCGACGCGCTCGAAGAATTTCGTGTCGCCAACAGTTGCGCCGAAGGCGCGATTTTGCCGCCGTCGGAGCATATCCATCACGACGGCATGTGCCTGAACCCCGCCGCCTGCTTTCCGGCCTATCCGACTTTAGAGGGCAAGACCATCGGGCAGGATGGGTTTGCGTTGTCGTGGCTCGGGCGGGTGTTCCGTTATGAAAGCCGCAATGCCTCGGGGCTGGATCGACTCTACGAATTCAATGTGCGCGAGATTGTCTTTGTCGGAACAGACGCCTTTGTCGCGCGTAAACGCCAACAGGCGATTCCCTTGGTAACAGGGCTGGCCGAGACGTTTGACCTCGACATGAAAATCGAAACGGCGACCGACCCGTTCTTCGCCACGGTTTCCGCTTCGAAAAAATTCTTTCAGGCGGCGCAGGAAGTTAAAAACGAAATCCTGATTCCGGTTCTGGACAAGGCCGGAAACAAAAAACCGATGGCTTGCGGTTCCGTGAATATGCACGGGCGTTTCTTTGGCGAAAAATTCAACATCACGGCGGCGGATGGTGAACCGGCCTCGACCGGCTGCATCGGATTGGGGATCGAGCGTTGGGTTCTTGCGGCCTTTACCCAACACGGTTTCGACCCGATGCGCTGGCCCGAAGCCGTGCGTGACCGGGTCTTCGGATAACAGATAAAAACCACTAGAGGGAGATTACACATGCGACTGACTGAAATTGTAGCTGACGTTCTGTCGATTGATCCGGCAATCCTGTCGAATGAATCAAATGCCAAGAACACACCGAACTGGGACAGCGCGCGTCACATTGATCTGATGCTGGCTGTCGAAGTGGCCTTTGACGTGCAATTCACAATGCCCGAAATCACGTCGATGCAAAACCTTGGCGATATGCGTGCGTTGCTGACTGCCAAGGGCGCGCTGCAATCCGCCGTTGCGGCCTGAACGAACCCCGATAAGAATGGCGCCGCGGTGATTGCGGCGCGATAAGAGCGATTTTTGAACTCAAGGCTCTCCACCGTTTGCGGCGTGGAGGGCCTCTTTTTTACCGCCGGTTCAGGCCCAGATTTCCTCGTACAGCGCGATGATTTCCTGCGCGGTCGGAACCCGCGGATTGTTCTGCGGCGATCCCGAGGCCAGCGCCTGCTCGGCCATCACCGGCAGTTTCGCAAAATACGCGGCCTCGTCGTGGCCCTGCGCCTTGGGCGAGGGTACTTGCAAATCGTCATTCAGCGTGCGCAGGCCCGCGACCAGTTTCTCACAGGCCAGTCTGTCATTGTCGCTATCCTGTGCCATCCCCGTCACGCGCGCGCAATCGGCATACCGCGCGGGCGCATGACTGACGGAAAAGGCTGTGACAGCGGGCAACAGCATCGCATTCGACAACCCGTGCGCGACATGAAAATGCGCCCCGATAGGGCGGCTCATTCCGTGGACGAGCGCGACGGAGGCATTCGAAAAGGCCATCCCCGCTTGTGATGCCGCCAGCATCAACGCCTCGCGCGCCTCGGCATTTTCGGGTTCGGTACAGGCCGTGCGCACATGCTTGGCGATGGCGGACATTGCGGCCAGTGCAAAGGCGTCGGTATAGGGAAATGCTTTACGGCTGACATAGGCTTCGATCGCATGGGTCAGGCTGTCGACCGCAGTATCAGCGGTAATGCGGGCCGGTTTCGTGGTGGTGAAAGTCCAATCGATCAGGGCTGCCGTCGCGACCGAGGCGAGGCCGCTAAGGTTATATTTTTCGACCAGCCCGGTATCGGTAATCACGCACCAGCGCGTTAGCTCTGACCCTGTGCCCCCCGTGGTCGGGACAAGGATTAGTGGCAACCCGCATCGGTCAATCTGGGCGGGCGCCTTATAGTCGCGGACATGACCGGGATTGACGGCCATAAAGCTTATGGCCTTTGCCGTATCCATCGGTGATCCGCCACCGAACCCGATGATGCAGTCATAATCCCCGCCGTTTAGCACCGCGAGACCGGCATCAACGCAGGTATCTGTCGGGTCTTCAATCACGCCGTCAAACAATCCGTGCGTGATGCCCGCGCCGTCCAGCGCATCCGTCATCGTCTTCACATGGCCCAGCGCAACCAGATTGGTGTCCGTGACAATCAAAGGGCGGGACAGGCCAAGCTGTGCCAGCACTTCCGGCGTTTCCAGCGCGACGCCGCCACCGATACGGATAATGCGCGGGGATTGAACGCGCCCGATCATCTCAGCGCCCTGTCTTCGCACGCCACGCGGCAAAGTCGGCTTTGGTTTCGTCATTTGTTGCGGGGTAAAGCCCGATGATCGACTTTCCGGCCTGCACCTGTTCGGTGACAAAATCTTCAAACACCGTCATTTCGACAGTTTCGTCCGCGATCTCGTCCGCGATTTCAGCGGGGATCACGACAACACCCTCGCCGTCACCGACGATGATATCACCGGGAAAAACCGGCGCATCGCCGCATCCGATCGGCTCGTTAATGCCAATGGCTTCGTGTATTGTCAGGTTGGTCGGGGCAGACGGGCGCGCGTGATAGGCGGGAAAGTCCATCTCCGCAATTTCGGGGCTGTCACGAAACCCGCCATCGGTGACGACACCGGCACAACCGCGCACCATCATGCGTGTGACAAGGATTGAACCGGCGGATGCCGCGCGCGGGTCTTTCCGGCTGTCAATCACCATCACCGCACCCTCGGGACAGTCCTCGACCGCCTTGCGCTGCGGATGTTCGGGGTTCTGGAAGACGCTGACAGGATTGCGGTCCTCGCGCGCGGGCATATAGCGCAACGTAAACGCTTCGCCGACCATCGGCACGGCATTGCCCAGCGGCAGGACGCCCTGGATCATCTGATTGCGAAATCCGCGCTTGAAAAGGGCCGTACAAAGCGTCGCCGTACTCACGGTCAGCAACTTGTCGCGGGTTGTTTTCGATAAAGGCATGATGAAGCCGTCTGTGTCTTTTGCGGAATATGGTTCGCTGTTTTTGGCAGCTGCGGCCCGAAACGTAAAACTCTTTCGGCACGGGGGGCAAATATCACGCACCGTTACCTTTCGCCGCGTTCAACACATTTTCATTTTAAGATTTATAATCAGTCTTCTATGAAAAGAGACAGGCGCAGGCCCAGTTTGTTCACGTATGCCGCGTAGATTGAACAGAGAGGAAACGATGAATCAGACTTCCACAATTACTCCGCCGGACGGCGCGCGCGAAGCCCGTCGTTATCTCGATTATTTCAATCGGATGGGCGTGACGAAAAAGAGCGTTCTTGAATCCGTCGGGCTGACCTACGCCCGCTCGAACGTTTATTTCGACGATGTTTACAGTTGGATGGCCGAAACGGGCAGTTTCAAAATCGCCTGCGGCGCGGGCTGTGCCTATTGCTGTCATACCATGGTCAGCGTCCTGCCGCCCGAGGCTTTTTATCTGGCCAATCACATCGAAACCGAATTCGAGCCGGACGTTTCCAAGGCGCTTATACAGCGCGTCATCGACCATGACGCAAAACACCGCGGACTGTCCGGTGCGGGACGGCATGAGGGGCATATCGCCTGTCCGATGCTGGACCCCGAAACATGGCTGTGCGGCGTTCACAGCGCGCGTCCTCTGACATGCCGGTCGATGCATTCCAGCGACAAGCCGTCCTGCAAAAAGGCATTTGACGAGCGCGACGCCTATATCTCGACGCCCTCGCATCAGTTGTTCTTTGAAAACACGCAGGCCTATTACGACGCCTTCGGAACCGCCTTGCTCGAACACGAGCTGGAAATGGAGCCGCTCGAACTGAATGCGGCGTTGGCGACGATCTGGACGGAAAAAAATGTTCTGATCCGCTGGATCGCGGGCGAAAAGCCGTTCGAGGCCGCCTATGCTGACAGGATGATGACCGACCGCGCGCCGACGCAGGAGGAACTCTCATCCGGCAAAGGCACGTGAACCGGCGGGGATTTCTCGCTGTAAGCGGAGGGGCCGCACTGGTCCCTTCGGTCTCGCTTGCATCCGGTATTGATAATGCCGTGGCTGCAGTGGCGGGCGCTGATTTCGTCGCGATTGGCGAATTGCACGATAACCCCGACCATCACCGGATGCAGGCCAAACTGGTCGCGGCACTGGCCCCGGCGGGGCTGGCATTCGAGATGATCCCGCAGATCAAAGAAGAGGCTGTGAACCGTTTGCGCGCCGATGGCGTCTCGCGGGCGGAACTGGGCGAGGCGTTGGAATGGGAGGCGAGCGGATGGCCTGCATGGCGGCACTATGCCCCGATCTTCGAGGCCGCGCCTGACGCCTATGTCGCGGGCGGCGGTCTTTCGAAATCCGACCTCGGTGCTGTCTACACCAAGGGTGCGGCGGGTCTGGGCGAAGATATGGCGGCGCGATACGGGCTGAACGCGGCAATGCCGGATGCGGATCGCGCGGCAATGCTGGACGAGCAATATGCCGTCCATTGTGAGCTGATCGAACGCGAAAGGCTCGGCGCGATGGTCGAGGTGCAGCGCGCGTGGGATGCGGCCTATGCCGAGGCGTGGCATCGGGCGGGCATCGCGGGCGGCGGTCTTAGCGTTCTGATTTGCGGGAATGCCCATGCGCGGCTCGATCGCGGTGCGCCCGCCTATCTTGCGCTGGCCGTTCCCGATGCGGCGATCGCCAGTATCGGCCTGGTTGAGGATGGTCTGAGCGCGGATGACGGCCAGTTTACCGTCACCCTCAGTGCACCTGCGCCCGAACGGGATGACCCGTGCGAGCAGATGCGCGAGGCAATGAAGAAGAAGGGCTAACCGCCCTTGCGGATCACAAAAACCAGCGCGCCGTTTTCTTCGCCCTGACTTTTCAGCGTATGACCCTGTTCATTACAAAAATGCGGAACGTCGATCACGGCGGCAGGGTCGTCTGCCGTCACGCGCAAATGCGCGCCTGCTTCCATGGATTTTAGCCGTTTGCGGGCCTTTAGTACCGGCAGGGGACAGCGCAAGCCGCGTGCGTCCAGTTCCTCGGTCATGCGTCCGTCCGCTTTTTAAAGGGCACGCGTCCATGAACCTGTGCGCTCAACAGCAAGCCGAAGGCAAACAGGATCACAAGCATGGATGTCCCGCCATAACTGACCAGCGGCAGCGGAACCCCGACCACAGGGGCAAGGCCCATCACCATCGCCATATTGATTGCGAAATAGCAGAAGAATGTAAAGCACACACCGGTCGCAACCAACCGCCCGAAGGTATGCTTGATCCGCAGGGTTGCCATCAACCCGATGAACAAAATGACCATGTAAAGGCACAACAGTGTCAGCGCGCCGATCAGGCCGAATTCCTCGCCCAGCGTCGTGAAGATAAAGTCAGTGTGTTTTTCAGGCAGAAAGTCGAGGCGGCTCTGCGGGCCTTGGGTATAGCCCATGCCGCTATATCCGCCGGATCCGAAGGCAATTTTCGATTGGGTAATGTGATACCCCGCGCCCTGCGGATCGCTCGCCGGATCAAGAAAGGTTGTCAGGCGTCGGCATTGATAATCTTTGAGGATTTGCCAATCCTGCCCGCAGGATCCGAAAATAGCATAGATCAGAACACCGGCTCCTACGACCAAAAGGCCAAAGAACCAAAGGCTTGCCCCCGCCATAAACATGATCGCAACGCCCCCGGCACACAGCAGAACCGCCGTGCCGAGATCGGGCTGTTTGATCACCAGTGCTGCGGGCAGGGCGATCAGCAACAGCGGAGGGAACAGCAAAAAGATGTTCTTTACCCTGTCGGGCCGCTGGTCATGGTAATAGCGCGCCAGCACGACAACGAGGGCAATCTTCATCAACTCGGAGGGTTGTAGCTTTATGGGTCCCAGGTCGATCCAACGCACCGCTCCCATGCCCTTTGTTCCGACGAACTCGACGGCAATCAGCAGGGCAAAGGCAAAGATATAAAACGGCCACGCGGCTTTATACCAAAGCCGGATATCGATCATCGCAACGATGAACATGCCGAGAAATCCGACGGTAAACCGGATAATCTGCGCGCGTGCCCAAGGGTCGAAATCGCCACCGGCGACGGAATAGAGCATCGCGAAACCGACAAGCGAAACAATAGCAAGCAGGATCGGCAGCGCCCAGTTCAGCCGTAACAGCTTGCGCCCGAGGCCGAGCTGAACCGGCGCACCTGAAAGGGACATGCTCATACCGGCCCCAAGGGGTCATGGCCCCAGAACGGCACGGCGTCGGACGGGACCGCGTCGGGCGGCGGCTTGCCCTGATATTGTGCATGCAGCAAAACATCGCGCGCGATGGGCGCGGCAACAGCCGACCCGCCGCCGCCGTGTTCGACAACCACAGCGATGGCATAGCGCGGCTTATCGGTGGGCGCGTAAGCGACGAACAAGGCGTGGTCGCGCAGCTTCCAGGGCAAATCCTTGTTCTTACGCACGCCGTTTGCCCGCTCTGCCGCCGAAATATAGCGGACCTGCGCTGTGCCTGTCTTGCCGCTCATTTCCTTTCCGATGGCCGAAATGCGCGAGCGGAAGGCCGTCCCGCCCTGTTCGTTGGTGACGGCGGACATTGCCTGCCGCACCAGCGCGATATTATCGGGATTTATTCCCAGCGAACGCAGGGGTTCTGGCTTGATCCGCTCTCCGTTGCGGCCCCGGATGAGGCGGGGCGAGACGTCGTATCCGCCATTGGCCAGCCGCGCCGTCATTACCGCCAGTTGCAGCGGTGTGGTCGTGGTGTACCCCTGCCCGATGCCGGCATTCAGCGTCTCGCCTTTGTACCAAGGCTCTCCGAGAACGGATTCTTTCCAGTTGCGGTCCGGCATGACGCCGCTTTTGACCCGCGAAAGCTCGATCTGCGGTTCAATGCCGAGGCCGAAGCGGCGCGAAACCTCGGCAATTTTATCGATGCCGACCTGTTGGGCGATCTCGTAGAAATAGATGTCGCAAGAATTCTTGATGGCCGAAACGCCATCCATGTACCCGTGGCCCTGGCGCTTCCAGCAGTTGAAGAAGCGATTTCCGAACCAGAGCGAACCGTTACAGAAATGGCCGTCTGTCGGATTCAGTCCGTTTTCCAGTGCCGCCAGCAAAGTCATCATCTTAAAGGTTGAACCGGGCGGGTAGGCTCCGGCGACAGCTTTGTTTGTAAGCGGATTTTTCTCGTTATCGCGCAATTCCACCCATTGTTTCTGCGACAGGCCCAGCACAAAGTTGTTGGGGTCATAGCCGGGGGTCGAGGCCAGCGCCAGCACGTCGCCGTCATTGATATCCATGACGATCACGGCGCCGCTTTCGTCGCCAAGACGCTCCATCGCGTATTTTTGCAGCTCCAGATCAATCGTCAGGTCAAGCCCGTCGCCCTGCGTGCCCTCCTGCCGGAATAATTCGCGGATCGTGCGCCCGTGAACATCGCGCTCGACACGGCTGAGGCCAGCGGTTCCGCGCAATCCCTCTTCGGCGATACCCTCGACGCCGTTCTTACCAATCCGCATGCCGGGTAACTTCAGTAAACCCTTGGCGGGGCCGGCCCGCTTGAGGTCTTTTTCGTTCGGTGCGCCGACATATCCGACGATATGCGCCGCTATGTCAGCCTCGGGATAATGGCGGGTCAGCCCGATCTCCGGTGACACGCCGCGCAGAGCAGGGGCATTGGCGTTGATGTCGGCAAACTGGTCCCAGGTCAGGTTTTCGGCAATCAGCACCTGCGCAAACGGAGAGGATTTCCGGATGATCTCGTAAAGTTCTTCCTGCCGCGCTTCATCAAGTTTGATCAACTCGGCCAGCTTTTTCAGGGATAATTGAATGTCTTCGGTCTGCTCGCGGACCATCACGACGCGGTAATTCTGGCGGTTCTCGGCCAACGGTGTTCCGTCGCGCGAAAAAATCTCGCCGCGCACCGGCGCAATCAGGCGGGGGCGGATACGGCTGCGCTCGGCGCGCTCGGCATATTGCTGGTTCTCGGTGACCTGAAGCTGATACATTCGCGTGCCGAGAATACCGGCCAAGCCAAGCTGGCTGCCGAATAAAACCAGTCCCCGGCGCGTAAAGCGCGAGTTCGTGGCGGCTTGTATTTTGCGGCGGTCAATCATGTGCGCCCGATCCTCAGTACCTTTCTGAACAGCACTGATACAGGGGCATAAGCGAGAACTGTGACCAAAAACTGAGCAAACGGAACTCCGACCGGTAAAGGCGACCAGCGCGGCAACGAGGTCAGCCCCCATTCAATGACAAAGACCACAGCCGCGAACCCCGCAAAGGCAAGCCATCGCGGCCCGAAAGCCGAGCGCACCAGCGAATCCGAGCCTGCACGCACAATAAGACTGCCGATCAACAGCGCCAGCATTCCCGCGCCCAGTACGCCGCCACCGATCAGATCATCCATCAGACCCACGAACAGGACGGCGATTGTCGGCAGGCCGAGCGGACGGTGAACAAGCCAGAAGAAAGAAACGCACAGCAGAAAATTCGGCCAGATCATCGCATCCGGCCCAGCGCCGAGCGGCAGGGCGGACAAGGCGATACCGGTGGTCATCGTCACAATGATTGCCAGAATGGCCCAGACGCTGAGCGGGTCGCGTTTCACTCTTCCGGCCTGTCCGGGTTTTCCTCGGTCCGTGTTCCCTCGGGAGACACGATCAGGACGGCATCGGCGTCGATAGTGCGGTCGGTGCGGTCCAGCAGGATACGCACGAACTCCAGCCGGTCAAAGTTGGCCTCCAGCCGCACGCGGAAACCGTCGCTGTCCCGCTCGACCTCGCCAATCGGCAAGCCCTTGGGGAAAACGCCGCCGTCGCTGGAGGTGACAATGCGCTGTCCCGGCCTGATGCCCTCGGTCTTGGTCGCGAATTGCAGGACCGGCGCGCCCGAATTGTCGCCCACAAGGATTGCGCGGACGACCTCGTCCTTGCCGTCATCTTCGGTGCTTTTCTTGCCTGCGCCCTCGACAATAACCGGAACGCGGCTGGCAAGGTCTGTCAGCAGCAAAATACGCGCAGCCCGCTGTCCGACAGAAACCACACGTCCGACAACGCCGCCGCCATCCAGCGCAACCGCGCCTGCGTCGATACTGCCGGTGCGCCCCACATTGATGGTCACGGACTGGTTGAAACCGCCACCCGAACTGCCGACAACCTGCGCGGTGATGTAGTCAAATTTCGGTGCCAGCGCGACGTTGTGCAACGCGCGAAGGCGGGCGTTTTCCTCTTCGAACCGGCGCGCTACCTCGCGCCACTGGTTCAGCTGGACAATATCTTCGCGCAGCGTGCGATTTTGTTCGTAAACATCCAGAAAGCCGCCGAAATTCGATGTCGCGTCGCGGATAAACCGGAACGGGGCCGAGACAAATCCGGTTATCGGCGCGCTGATATCCAGCGCAATCCTTCGCAGGGGTTCCAACCGGGGATCGCTTGACGCGCCCAGCACATAGACAAGCACACCAAACACCACCGCAAAGGCGAGGGTGCTGCGGGACATGATTTGCCCGATTCCCGATCTGGAGCGGTACTGCGCCAACGCGAAACGCGCCTCCCGTAGTGTGACGTCACCTCAATGAGGGTTAATCATTGAGATAATGCCAATTTGCCTGTTTCCGCATACATACCCGCCCGATACCGCGCGGCGCTATCGCGTCAGGCGTCGTCGATCAGGACATGCTGCAATTTGGTCATGTGTTCCAGCGCACGTCCCGTGCCAAGCGCCACACAGTTCAGCGGCTCGTCCGCGATCATCACCGGCAGGCCGGTTTCATCGCGCAGAACCGCATCAAGCTCGGACAACAGTGCCCCGCCGCCGGTCAGCATAATGCCCTTGTCTACGATATCAGCGGCCAGTTCGGGAGGCGTTGCCTCCAGCGCGACCTTCACCGCCTCGACAATCTGACCGACGGGTTCGGCCAGAGCCTCGGCAATTTGCGCCTGATTGATCGTAATTTCCTTGGGCACGCCGTTCATCAGGTCGCGGCCGCGCACATTCATGTACTGGCCCTCGCCGTCCTCGGGCATGCAGGCAATACCAATCTGCATCTTGATTTTTTCTGCCGAAGATTCGCCAACCAGCAAATTATGATGGCGGCGGAGATAGCTGATAATCGCCTCGTCCATCTTATCGCCGCCGACCCGCGCGGACCGGGCATAGACGATGTCGGCCAACGCGATTACGGCCACCTCGGTCGTGCCGCCGCCGATATCGACAATCATCGAACCGTCAGGGTCACCAACCGGAATGCCCGCCCCGATGGCCGCTGCAATGGGTTCGGGGATCAGTTTGACACCGCGCGCACCCGCCTCCAGCGCCGCATCGCGGATGGCGCGTTGCTCGACAGCCGTCGCACCAGAAGGCACGCAAATCAGAATGAACGGCCGCGACAGAAAGCTGGATTTATGAACGCGGCCAATGAAATCCTTGATCATTGCCTTGGCAACGTCGAAGTCGGCGATAACGCCGTCCCGCATTGGACGGATGGCCTCGATCCGGCCCGGTGTGCGGCCCAGCATCGCCTTGGCCGGAGAGCCGACGGCCTCGACAGTCTTCTTGTCGCCCTTATTCAAAATGGCGACGACAGACGGTTCGTTCAGCACGATACCCTTGCCCTTCACGTAGACAAGAGTGTTTGCCGTGCCGAGGTCGATGGCAATATCTGTGGAAAATATGCCGAAAAGGCCGAACATCGCGCTATCCCGTTGTGGCGCACGGCATACTTTGCACCGTGAAAAACATTTGTCGGCGTTATAGTGCGCAGGGACTTTCGCCGTAAAGCATTTCCTCAGCGAATAACGCATTTCGGTTGAAGTTTAGCGGCTTGGTCGGCGTGCTTTTGTCCGCGCCCTAGCGGATGTCGCCAAGCAGGTTGAACTTTGCGGGCCGTGCTTCCGAATGACGGGTGGCGGCGGCTGATCTTTCGCAGCCGGTGATGGATTATGGTTGATCCATGCGGATAAATCTCTGTTTCTAAGTGAATAAAGCCGGTTTGTGCCGTGTGTCCGCTTGTAATCCTGCCGCAACCCGACCACGTTTCATGTGCAGTTCAAGATGCGCGCTCACTCACGTAAGACGAGGTTTCACTATGTATTTCGATATGACCTACATGCTTTTGGTGGTTCTGCCCGGCATGGTCCTGTCCGGTTTGGCTTCGATGATGGTGAAGAGTACCTTCAAAAAATACGAGAGCGTCGGCACGCAAAGCAATATGACCGGGGCCGAGGCGGCGCATATGATGCTTGAACGATCCGGGGTTACGAATTGCCGGATCGAGCCGATTGCCGGACGGATGAGCGATCACTACGATCCGCGCAGCAGAACATTGCGCCTGTCAGAACCCGTCTACAATGCGCGCTCAATTTCCGCCATTGGTGTTGCTTGCCACGAGGCAGGGCACGCCTTGCAGCATGCGCAGGGCTACAAATGGCTGCAAATGCGGTCTGCGATGGTTCCGGTGACGAATATTGCCAGCAAAATGTCGATGCCGGTTCTGATGGTCGGCATGATGCTGTTGTCGCTCGCACCGCTGCTGGGGCAGTGGGTCGTGTTGGTTGGTGTCGCTTTGTTTGCGGCGGCGGTGGTCTTTTCGGTCATCACGCTGCCGGTAGAATGGGATGCGAGCGCGCGGGCAAAGACAGCCATGGTACAGGCGGGTATTGTGAACCAGCAGGAGGCCGTCGGGGCAGGGCGCGTTTTAAACGCGGCTTTTCTGACCTATCTCGCATCGGCCATCGCGTCGATTATGACGCTGATTTACTATCTCCACCGTTCGGGATTGTTGCGCCAGTTTTTGGGCAACCGGCGCTAGGACACGCCTTCTGTCGCATGGCGGCGCTTAAGCCCGCCATGCGTTGAAGTGTCTGGTCGCCGGAGGGTCATCCGGCCTCTTGCATCGGCTTCGGCGCGGTTTTTTCGCGGCGCAGCATCAGTTTATTCAGCGCGTTAACATAGGCGCGGATTGACGCGACCATCGTATCGGTATGCGCGGCGTGACCGGTGACAAGCTTGCCGTCCTCTTCCATCCGTACGGAAACCTCGGCCTGTGCGTCCGTGCCGTGGGTGACGGCATGAACCTGATAGAGTTGTAGTCTGGCATTATGCGGGATCAGAGCCTTGATCGCGTTGAAGGATGCATCGACGGGGCCGTCGCCTTCGGCCTGATGGGATTGCTCAACGCCGTCGATTTCAAGTTTAATTTCAACTGATTGTTTGCCTTCGGTGCCGAATTGACCGCGCACTGAAACCACCTGAAAGCGCGTGTGCGCGGCAGAAGTTTCCGCGTCGTCGATCAGGGCGATGATGTCGTCGTCGTAGACCTCTTTCTTAGCATCCGCGAGCGCCTTAAAGCGCACAAATGCCTCTTGAAATGCATTGTCGCCAATGTCGAGGCCAAGCTGTAACAGCTTGTCTTTAAACGCGGCGCGGCCCGAGTGTTTGCCCATGACCAGATTGCTCTCGGTCAGACCGACATCCTCGGGGCGCATGATTTCGAATGTACCTGCGTGTTTCAGCATCCCGTCCTGATGGATGCCGCTTTCATGGGCAAAGGCGTTTTTGCCGACGATGGCCTTGTTGAACTGAACCGGGAAGCCCGAGACGGTCGAGACGATGCGCGAGAGGCCCATGATCTTGGTCGTGTCGATGCCCGTGT
>CALGNW010000116.1 GCA_937958345.1 uncultured Neomegalonema sp.
TCGTCGGCGACCGTACAGCATATACAGCCGTTCGACAGCTCGACAATATCCTCTTCACGGCACGCCGCGTCTCCGCACCCTTTGAGAACGTCGCCGTCGACACCGATATCGCCGAACTCATTGATAATCAGTGCAATCCGGCGACCGTCGGCCTGCGCCAGCAAGTTGCGGATCAATGTCGTCTTGCCCGCGCCGAGAAAGCCGGTGACCACAGTAGCGGGGATCTTTTGCATGGCATTACCTGATTAAAAAGCGAGAGTCCGCGCCTTCGCGACCGTCGCTTGCCGTTATCTGATATTACAATCAACACGGGCTTATACTGAAGGGCTTGAAGCGGTCTTCGCGGCTTTGACGGGCAGGCGCAAAACCATGCATCCACATTCCGGGAAATTCCGCATCGGTGTGCGTGGCTGGTGGAACTTTCAGGCATGAGAAAAGCGGGGCGATGAGGCCCCGCCAATCTTACACGATCAGCCGAGACCGAGAGACGTGAGGACGGCAGCTTCCGCTCCCTCAAGGAAGAATGTCATACCGACACCAGCGACCACTGCGCCCGCAAGCCGAGGCTTCATGTCCGCTGCGCTTTCAATTCCGCGCACTGTCAACCAGCCCGCAGCAACAGAAATACCGTATTGAATAACCACCAGCCCAAGCAGGTATCCGCCGAGTACGGCAGTTCCCATTCCGGCTTCCTGTCCCGTTACCGTTTGGCCAAATGCCCAACCATGGAACAAACCTGCACCTGCGAATAAAATCATCGCCACAGGCGCGCTGATCGAACGGCCTGATGCCGCCAACCCGCCGAGAAGAATAAGTGATCCGGCAATCGCGAATTCAACATAGGGAAGCGCAACGCTGTTGGTAATGAGCGCGATACCGCCGAGCATACCCGCTATGTAACCAAGGGGAGCAGTGTTCAGGCGACCTGCGAGAGCCGCGACAATTCCGACTGCGATTACGAAGAAAAGGTGGTCAAACCCGAGGATCGGGTGGCCGATGCCCGAAAGCACGCCATGCGTGAACGTGGTCATTTCGGCGCCGGCAAGGGGATGGTGCGCAAATGCCGGTGTTGCGGTAATCGCAAGCGCGGTTGCGAACGCGGTAATTTTTCTCATCTTAGTTCTCCTACCGTCCCACCGACGGTCGTTCGAGTTTCTCGGACGGCAGGTCTCCTGACTCGCAATGCCGGCTCTTGCCTGCTTCCCTCGCCTTCCCGGTTTGCACCAGTGGCCGATGAGGGTCGCGCATCGCTTACAGTCGCGGGGGCGGTTGCGGCTTTTGGCCCCCGAAATGGGTCGGCCATGTCCCGCATTCCCTATTAATCCTCGCACCGCCTGAGACGGATGCTTCGGAACCAATCCATCGCCAAGCATTCTGCGAAGTTGGACGGTGTGTCAACAAGTCGTGACGGTGGTTTTTGAGCCGAATACGACATGTCCGTGTTTGTCGGGCGGCGCGGAAACATTGCCGTTGGCCTAGCTGACGGGATTTCCGTCACATTTCAGCGGAGCGTCGTCAATCCGCTCGATAACCACCGAAAATCCTTCGCGGGAAATCGCGACCCGTTCTTCGGCCTCGTTCTCGCTGACCGACCAACAGGACGGGCTGCTGTACCGAAAGCAAATTTCACTTTCGACCTGCCAATAAATACCGTCCTCGCACGTCGCGCCGGGAAATTGCCATGTCGCGCGGCCTTTTCCGTAAAAGCGTTCCGAACCATAATGCTCGCCGTTCTTGGTATAGTGGACAGTTTTACCTTCGACGAGTTTCAGGAAATCAGGCGGTGACATTGTGTCGGCACTTTGAGCCTGTCCCGATGTGCTGGCGATTAGCGTGAATAATAGACAAGCTGCGGTGGAACGCATGATACCGGCTCCTCAGATATCCTGTTTATGTAGACGGACGGCGAATCCGTCTTCTTTCCGTCGAGGTCAACCGAAGCATGAGCAAACCTGGTCGAGCCGCTTGAAGAATCCGCCACAACATTCCAACAGCCGTAGCGATCCAAACCGTAGAAATAGCAAAGCGTTTCCTCTTTCACGATCCATATACCGTGCATGCACTCGCCGCTCGGCAACCGCCACGTGACTCTTCCGTCTTCGTAATGCTGCTCGTCGCCGCGCGATTCGCCCAAAAGCGTGTAGTGAAATGTCTGACCGCTGGTCAGTTCGCGGATTTCATCTTCGCCGAGGTTCCGTTTGTCCGACTGCGGGCCAGAGATTGCCGGGCTCGCGACAGCAAAAACCAATATTCCGGCTAGCGTCATGGCAGAATTTTGCATCATCACTCCACGGTTGGCTCCCTCATATCACTCGTTCAAGATTGCGGCGATTTTCGTGCCAAGTCGACCCCATCTTGGAGTAGCATGGCAGCCAGATGAGAACGGGAACGGAGAGTGAGATGGAACTGATTTGGGCAGGTGCTTCGCCTTACGCACGCAAGGTGATGCTGGTTGCAGAGGAACTCGGCATTGCCGGCAAAATAAAAACAACAGACGGAAGCGGCACGCCCGTCGCCCCCAATCCGGCGACCACATCCTATAACCCGCTCGGGAAACTGCCGTGCCTTGTGCCCGATGACGCGCCCGCGATTTACGACAGCCGGGTCATTTGCCAATATCTGATCGCGCAGTCGGGCGAGCAAAAGATACTGCCCGAAGGGGCGAGCCGATGGGAAGCCCTCACACTGGAATCGCTGGCTGACGGGATTTGCGATGCGGCAATTCTGATCCGCTACGAAACGGTTTTGCGACCGGTAGATATGCGTTGGCAGGAGTGGCTGGACGGTCAGTGGGGAAAAATTGATCGGGCGCTTGATGCCGCCGAAACCCGCTGGTCCGCCCATTTGGCAGGACCGTTCGACTTGGGCCATGCCGCTCTCGGGTGTGCGCTAGGGTATCTGGACTTCCGGTATGCCGACCGGGATTGGCGGGGCTCGCATCCAAGTCTCGCCGCTTGGTACGAGGGCTTTTTGAAGCGGCCTTCTGCAATTGCGACAGCGCCGAAAGCCTGAACGGTGTTTTGGCGACACGGAGAACGTACGGCAAATTCGCAGGGCGCTGTAACGATCTGCGGCATCGGACTGCGCGGATAGGTTATGGAGATTCGTGTTACGCCGAAAATCTCGCTCGATTCCTCCGAAATCGAAGAACGCTTCATCCGGGCCTCCGGTCCGGGCGGGCAGAACGTAAATAAGGTCGCAAGCGCCGTTCAGTTGCGTTTCGATGTTCAGGCTTCGCCCAATCTGACTGATGGGGTCAAGCGCAGGCTGACCAAGCTGGCAGGGTCTCGGATGACCCTGGACGGCGTTTTGGTTTTATCCGCCGAAAACCACCGAACTCAGAAACGGAACCGCGAAGATGCGCTCGCGCGTTTGATCGACCTTATCAGGGACGCAGCACAACCTCCCAAGTATCGAGTCGCAACGCGCCCCAGTCTTTCCGCTAAGCGGAAGCGCACAGACAGCAAGGTTAAACGCGGAGCCGTCAAGCAAACCCGCAAAAAGCCGTCCCTTGACTGAGGAAAGACTGAACCGGCAGACGACCGCGACAGGTTCTTGCGTAAAAGCGGGCCAGCCGGTCCAAACATTGCTTTTTCACCGCTGGCGTAGAACCTCTGCCCCCAGTGCGATAGGAAGGCACAAAGATCACGACTCGCGGCAGAGGAAAGTCCCATGAGATTACAAAAAAACGTCAAAGTGCTGGCAACGCTGGGTCCTTCATCCTCTGACCGCAAAACGATCCGCGCATTGGTTGAGGCCGGGGCCGACGTGTTCAGACTGAATATGAGTCATGGCGACCAGGATGGGCAGCGCGCCCGTTATGAACTGATCCGCGAAATCGAACAGGAATTGGATCGACCGATCGGCGTGCTGGCCGATCTGCAAGGCCCTAAAATCCGCCTCGGAACGTTCGCCGATGCCCCCCATGAGGTCCACGAGGGCGATGCTTTCCGCTTTGATTCAGACGAAAAGCCGGGCGATAAGACGCGGGTCTTTCTGCCTCACCCCGAAGTGTTGCAGGCGTTGACCGAAGGTGCGACCGTCTTGATCAACGACGGTAAGGTTCGCATGCGCGTAACCAAAAAGCATGAGGGCGCGGTTGATACCGTTGTTGTTGTAGGCGGTGAAATCTCTGACCGCAAAGGCATGAACCTGCCAGATGTTGTTCTGCCACTGGCTGCGCTGTCCGATAAAGATCGCTCTGATCTGGAGTTTGCCTGCGAGCTTGGGGCTGACTGGATTGCTCTTTCGTTTGTCCAGCGTGCAGCGGACATCGAGGAGGCGCAGGAGTTAATCAAGGGCCGTGCGCTGGTGATGACGAAAGTCGAAAAGCCGACTGCGGTTGCAGATTTTGCATCCATTCTGGCCGCGTCAGACGGAATTATGGTGGCGCGCGGGGATCTGGGCGTCGAGATGGATTTAGCGGACCTGCCCGCGATCCAAAAACGTCTGATCCGCGATTGCCGAAACGTCGGCAAGCCGGTCGTCGTTGCGACGCAGATGCTTGAAAGCATGATCCACAGTCCGGTTCCGACGCGTGCTGAAATTTCCGATGTTGCAGGCGCAATCTATGATGGCGCTGACGCGGTGATGCTGTCGGCTGAATCCGCCGCCGGTGATTTTCCGGTCGAGGCTGTTTCGACAATGCAAGAGGTCGCTTGGAAGGTCGAAGCCGACCCTGAATACCGCAAAATAATGGACGCCTCGCGAACACATGCGAAAGCCAGCATTGCAACGGCAATCACCTCTGCGGCGCGCGAAGTCGCCGATGCAGTCGACGTGAAAGCTATTTGTTGCTTTACGCATTCAGGAACGACAGCGAAGCTTGCGTCGCGCGAGCGTCCGAGCGTGCCGATTGTTGCATTGACGCCGTTTCGCAAGACCGCGCGTCAATTGACGATGTTCTGGGGATTGCATTGCGTCGTCTCCGAAAGCGTCGAACGCTTCAAGATGGCGGTTATCTCTGCCGCAAGGGCAACGAAAGCGTTGGGTATCGCGAACGACGATGACCGGATCGC
>CALGNW010000117.1 GCA_937958345.1 uncultured Neomegalonema sp.
CGGTGAAATCGGCCCTGACATTCTGGCACAGGCGGCGCCGGATACCGCCGCCTGACCCTGCGCTACATTTCCTCGCGCACCTGCGCATAGGCAAGCATCGCAAACAGGCCCGTGCCGCCGATAATGTTACCGAGGCCCGCGAGCGCGATATGCCGGAACCCTTCGGGGATGCCCATCTCGCCGTGCAGGATCACGGTGAATATCTCGGATGAACCGACAACGACATGTGACGTGTCGGCGACCGCAATTGCAAAGGTCATCAGGATAATCGTCCAGATCTCAAAGCCCTTGGAACTCGGCATCATCCAGACCATCGCCGCGACCAGAAATCCGGCGGGAATAGCGGTGAAGAACACATCGACCGGCGCGCGTTCGGCAAAGTGCAGCGAAATGTCGAGGATGGCGGCGCTTTGCGCGTCGGAGGTCACCGGCAAGTAGATCGGAAGGGCCGCCGCAAGGAACGTCCCGAGCAAATTCGCGACCAGCACGACGCCCCATAAACGGCCCACGCATTTGAATGCCTGCGCCGTACGGTCCCGCAAGACCGGCAGGACGGGCGTGATCGTGTTTTCGGTAAACAACTGTAACCGGCCCAGCACGACGATCATAAAGCCGAAGCAATAGCCGAATTTTTCCAGCGTCGCCGCCCCCGCCGTATCCCCGAGCGAAACCCGCAGCGCCGCCATCATAAACAGCGAAATGCTGATCCCGAAGCCCGCCGCAACGCCCGACCACCACAGCGATGTCAGCGGACGCCGCATTTCCTCGATGCCGTCGTTAGAGATAACCTGAAAGACCGTCGGGGCGTTCAGGCGGGCCTCGGCCTCGGCGATTTTCTCGCGCTCCGCCTTGTGCTCGTCCCGCGCGCGGCCTGATTTATCTTCCTCTGCGGCAAAATCGGTATCAGCCATCAGGCCACCGCAGCGGATCGGCGCAGGGGTCGGCGTGCAGGTGTCGGCATAAGGTATATTCTCCGGTTGCGTGACCGGACAACGCGGACCCCGCCGATTTGTTCAAAACGGGCGGGCGGCGGCAAACGGGAGGGCCTAGCCCTTGTGCTTTTTGATCGCCCTGTTCAGCGCCGCCAGCGTTCGTTTTCCGGCAATGCCATCGACTTTGAGGTCGGCATCGGCCTGAAAGCGCCGGACGGATTGTGCGGTCAGCGGCCCCCAGAGGCCGTCGACCGGTCCGCACGGATAGCCCAGCACACATAACCAGTGCTGGAGCGGTTTCACGGTCTTGCGGCTGCGCTTGTTCACCTTACCGAGGCGGCGCGGAGCGGTGGTTCCCAGCATCGCCTCGCGCGCCAGTTCGGTGCGGCGGGCACGGTCTTTATACCCGTTCAGCCCGCCATTGATCCCGCGCGTGACCTGCTTTTCCGCCCCCGCCATCGCATGGTCGATCAGGCGCGTGCCCTTGCGTTTGCGTTCGCACAGATACCAGTGCGCGATGCGCCACGCATGTTCGGGCTTTCGTGCCATTGCCGGACGTTTGGCATAATCATAGCCCAGCGCCTCGCCCGCCGCCGTAAAGTTGGCACGGCCCGTCAGGTGAATGTACCCCGCACCCCTGAACCGCCAGCCGTCGCCCTTTCGGGTATTGCCCATGCGGCCTCCGTAGACCTCGTTCGCCAGCTTTTTAGGGTTGCGGGCGTAAGGGCGGGCCTGCGGGAACGTGAAATGTTTGGGCCAGACCTGCGCAATGCGTTTGGCCGAATAGTTGAGGTTTTCCTCGACCGCCGTGAACTCAAGGCTTTCATGCGCGAGCTGTCCGAAGACGATGGCCGCACATTCAACGCTGCACAGGATCGTGTCGCCGAATTCACGCTCGGCGATTTTCTTAAAGGCCCTGATGGCTGATTTCGGGGCGTTGGGAGCGGCTGCCCTGAGGCCCCGAAGTGCGGTTTCGAGCGGTATCATACCGAGGCCGCCTCCCGCGCACTGTTGATCCGCGCGATCACCTCGTCCTGCGGTTCACGGATAAAGCGCCAGTGGATCAGCATTTCGCCGCTATGGCCCGCGTCATCATCGCGATAGGTCAGGCTGGGCGAGCCGCGCTTGGGATGTGTGCCGATGCCGTCGATATTGGCGAACGGAACCGTGGTCCGCACCAGCGAATTCAGCACCACGCGGTCATCGTAGATCACGAGCGGGTTTTTCGAACGCAGCAGAATGGCAATCACAACCACCGCAACCGGACCCATGATGCAGAAAATAAACGCCTGCAGCAGACTGCCATTCATCAGCCAAAGCGCAAGAGACAGCAGGGCAAGCATCGACGATGCGACGGCATTCAATATCAGTCCGCGCCGCGCCTTGGCCGACAGGGTGGTCCGATACAGCGGCTTGTCTGTCATGCGCATTCCGTAAAGCGTAAATTAAACAACAGCATCAGTGTAATCGAACAGGGATGACGCGCACAAGCTTCGGCGTTATAGTGCTGGTATGGCTGATGCAGCAGAAATACCGACCGGTAAGATGACCTCGGCAGAGTTCATGGAATGGTACGCCCGCCAACCCGACGGCGAGCGGTACGAGTTGATTGACGGCATGATCGTCCCCCGTTTCAGCAAGGATATCCCGTGGGAGATGCAGGCGGAACGAGTGGTTCATGGTGATCTGAAAGGTGAAATTTTCGGTCAGTTCCGTGAAGAAGTACGCGCCAAATCACTGCCTTGCGATGCCTTTGGCGACGGCATGTCAGTCGAGATTGATGCCGAGGGGAACTTTGAACCCGACGCGATGGTCCGCTGCGGTGATCCGCTTGATCCGAATGATGTGGTGGTCAAAGACCCGATGATCGTGGTCGAAGTCACATCGCCCTCGACCAGCAGTTTTGATCTGTCCGTTAAAACCCGGCGCTATTTCAACAATGCCCATCTGCGCCACTATCTCGTGATCCTCGCGAACGAGCGCAGCATCAGTTGGTATCGCCGCGACGAGGCCGGAACGGTGACCGTCACCCACCATGACAGCGGGACAATCACCCTGAACCCGCCGGGCATTGCGGTGGACCTCGGCGCGCTGTTCGCGGAGCGCCGAAGGTAGTTTGCGTTGGCCTGACCCGTTCCCTGTCATTCGCTTTGGATGAAGGCTTGTGCAGGCGGAAATTCGCGGCGGTCGCAGTGCGACCGCTTTACATATTCGGATAGTTCGGGCCTTCGCCGCCCTGCGGCGTCGTCCATGTGATGTTCTGCGACGGGTCTTTGATGTCGCAGGTTTTGCAGTGGACGCAGTTCTGGTAGTTGATCTGGAACTTGTCCGCGCCTGCCTCGTCCTTGACGAACTCATAGACGCCCGCCGGACAATAGCGCGCCGAGGGGCCGGCGTATTTCGCAAGGTTCACGTCGACAGGGATGCTGTCGTCTTTCAGTTTCAGGTGCGCAGGTTCATTTTCATCGTGGTTGGTGAACGAGTAGGCGACGTTTTCCAGACGGTCGAAGCTGATCTTTCCGTCGGGTTTCGGATACTCGATCACGTCGTGCTGACTGGCCGGTTCGGTTGCCTCGGCGTCGGATTTACCGTGGGACATCGTGCCGAACGAGCGGCCCAGCAGCGCGTTCATCCACATAGATGCGCCGCCCAGCGCAAGGCCGCCGACGAGGCCGTATTTGGACCACATCGCCTTGACGTTGCGGACCGGATAGAGGTCTGCCTTGATCGCCGAATTATCAACGGTGGTTTTGAATTCGATCAGGTCGTCGGACTGGCGGCCCGCCTCGATCGCGCCGTAGATTTCCTCGGCGGCGAGTTTGCCGGAGATCATGGCGTTGTGGTTGCCCTTGATGCGCGGCACGTTCACGAGGCCCGCTGAACAGCCGACGATCAGACCGCCCGGAAAGCTCATTTTCGGCAGGGATTGCCACCCGCCCTCGACGATGGCACGCGCGCCGTAAGCGATGCGTTTGCCGCCCTCCAGCATCGGGCGGACAATCTCGTGGTGTTTGAACCGCTGGAATTCCATATAGGGGAAAAGATGCGGGTTTTTATAGTTCAGGTGGACCACGAAACCGACATACACCTGATTGTTTTCAAGGTGATAGATAAACGATCCGCCGCCCGCATTGCCGCCCAGCGGCCAGCCCATCGAGTGCATGACGAGGCCGGGTTTGTGATGCTCGGGTTTGACCTCCCAAAGCTCTTTCATGCCGAGGCCGTATTTCTGCGGTTCGGAATCTTTGTCGAGATCGAATTTATGGATCAGTTGCTTGGCGAGACTGCCGCGCACGCCCTCGGCGATGACGACATATTTACCCAGCAGTTCCATGCCCGGTTCATAATTCGGCCCCGGTGTGCCGTCCTTGGCAAGGCCCATTTCGCCCGCAACCACGCCTTTGACCGCGCCCTGCTTGTCATAGATCAGCTCGGATGCTGCAAAGCCGGGAAAGACTTCGACACCCATGCCCTCGGCCTGCTCGGCCATCCAGCGGCAGACATTGCCCATCGAGACGATGTAGTTGCCGTGGTTGTTCATCAGTTTCGGCATGGCGATGTTGGGCAGGCGCATTTCGCCCTCTTCGCCCAGCACGTAAAACCGGTCGTCGGTGACGGGCGTGTTCAGCGGTGCGCCCTTTTCCTTCCAGTCCGGGATCAGTTCATCAAGACCGCAGGGGTCCAGCACCGCGCCCGACAGAATATGCGCGCCGACCTCGGACCCTTTTTCCAGCACGACGACATTCAGGTCCTCGTTCAGTTGTTTAAGGCGGATCGCGGTGGACAGGCCCGCAGGCCCCGCACCCACGATCACAACATCAAATTCCATGCTTTCGCGTTCTGGGGCGTCGCTCATAAATCTTGTCCTCGGAGAATGCCGGTTTTGTAAGACGTTATGCAGCGGAATCGTCTCGGGTCAATGCGCCGCAAGGGAAGGCACGCGCCGGTTTCACGCCGCACCGGACGTTAACGCTTCGCCGCTATGGTTGCGTGATGAGCTGTCGATACTGCGGAAATGCATATTTACCGGGTGGCAGGCCGCGCTGCGAAGGATGCGGCGCGCCGAAAACGGCGGCTGCGCACCCGCTCTATCGGGATGCGGATGCCCTGTATGCTGAGGTCGGACATGCGCTGATTACCGGCGAGGCAAATTCGTCGCGGGCTTTGCTGGACCGGATTCTCGGATCCCCGAAGAAAGATCCCAAACAGTTATGGATCGAGCGCAGTGCGAAAATCGGGCTGTGCCTCGGGCTGCTGTATTTCCTGCCGTGGCTGCTGGGCATGATTGCGGTGATGATCGTGCCCTTTGCGATCACGATTTACCTGCCTTATCTGGGATTGAAGTCACTGATGGGCTGGATTGCCTCGGACGGGGTGACGGACAGACGTTAACGCCATTGCTCCGAATCGGTCGCCGCCCCAAATAGGACGGTATGTCCATCACACCGCAATATCTTGAAGAGCTGAAATCAAAGCTCTCGATCGCCGATGTTATCGGGCGGCGTGTCGATTGGGACAAGCGCAAGACCAATGGCGCGAAGGGCGATTACTGGGCCTGTTGCCCGTTTCACGGCGAGAAATCCCCCAGCTTTCATGTCGAGGACCGCAAAGGCTTTTTCTATTGCTTCGGTTGCCATGAGAAGGGCGACGCCATCGGCTTTACGATGAAAATGGACAATATGGCCTTTCACGAGGCCGTCGAGATGCTGGCGGGCGTGGCCGGTATGCCGTTGCCCGAACGCGATCCGCAGGCCGCGAAAAAACGCGAGGAACGCAACGGTCTGATCGACCACATGGAGGCGGCGCAGCGGTTTTATCGTGCGCAACTGAGCAGTGCGGCGGCGCGCGAGGCCCGCGAATACCTCGACCGGCGCGGCCTGAGCGCCAAGACGCTGGAGACTTTCGGGATCGGTTTTGCCCCGCGCGGGCCGAATACGCTGGGCGAGACCCTGATTCAGGGCGGCGCGAAACAGGCTGAACTGGTCGAGGCGGGGCTGGTGGGTCTGCGCGATGACGGGTCGACCTATGACCGCTTTCGCGAGCGGATTATGTACCCGATCCGCAATCCGCAGGGTCAGGTGATTGCGTTCGGCGGACGGGCGATGCGCGAGGATGCGCAGGCTAAGTACCTGAATTCGTCCGAAACCCCGCTGTTTTCCAAGGGGCGCGTTCTCTACAATCACGGTGCGGC
This sequence comes from uncultured Neomegalonema sp., assembly GCA_937958345.1. Lineage (GTDB taxonomy): Bacteria > Pseudomonadota > Alphaproteobacteria > Rhodobacterales > Rhodobacteraceae > JAHDDY01. The sequence goes on from CALGNW010000117.1 coordinate 6,124, forward strand.
GCGGGCCGAGGCCGGCAAGGGCCAGCCTTTGATTGTCTGCGAAGGATATATGGACGTCATCGCGCTGGCGCAGGCGGGGTTTCGCTGTGCGGTTGCACCGCTGGGGACCGCACTGACCGAGGATCAGCTGGAGCTGTGCTGGCGCATGAGCGACGAGCCGGTGCTGGCGATGGACGGGGACAGGGCGGGACTGCGCGCGGCGGATCGGGTCGCGCGGCTGGCCTTGCCAAAACTGTCACCGGGCAAAACCCTGCGCTTTGCACTCATGCCCGAGGGAAAAGACCCCGACGATATGGTCAAAACCGGCGGCGCGAGCGCCATGCAGCTGCTGATCGATAAGGCCGAGCCGCTGTCTGAAATGATCTGGCGCAGCGAGACCGACGGGCAGGCGTTCGACCAGCCCGAGCGCCGCGCCAAGCTGAATGACAGCATCCGCGGCGTGCTGGGGACCATCGGCAATGTCGAAATCCGCAATTATTACGTCGAGCTTTTTAAGGAAAAACGGGCCGCCCTGTTCGCACCGGCAAAGGCGGCGGGCGCGACATACCGTCCCACCTCGGGGTGGAGCGGTCCCCAGCGACCACTGAGCGCGACCAACGAAACCCGCCGCTCGCGCCTTGCCGCAGAGGGCGCACATCATGCGCGGCAGGCGCTGGAAGCCGAGATTTTGCGGCTGGTTCTGGGAGCGCCGGAGGGGTTGGAGGGTGCTGTTGATGACTTGTCGGACGTCACCTTTGCGAATCAGCTGCTTGACATGATTCGCGGTCGCCTCATATCAGCGTACCTTGACCTATCATCGACGGATGCCAATTTGACAACGTCTACGCTTATTCAAAAGGCCCGCACGGGCATTACCCCGCAGGGGACAGAGCGTATCGACCTTATCGCGTCGGGCATCGACGAAACGTGTACCGAAAGCGCCCTGCTCGCAGCCGTTGAACGGCACCGCTGTATCGTTGCGGTTGAAAGCGAACAACCTGACAGGGACTCGGATTTTGCGGTATCGGATGATGACGTAGCGTATAGAAGGATGCTGGAGGCGCGGCAGGCCCGTGAAGACGCCCGTCAAACCAATCTTTACCCGGCGGAAGAAGATGAAAAGGTCAGTGTGCAAGACTTCATTGACCAAAAGATATGGATAAAGGCGTCGCGGACACGGCAGCAGTGAGCGATTCGCTCCACGCGCCGCCCCGGCGAGACATTGAGAGAGACCAACATGGCTTCAAAGACTAATACAGCGACAGCCGAAGCGCCCGCAGCGGGTGAAGGAACGGTTCTCGATGTCAGCCAGACGTCCGTCAAAAAGATGATCGCCGCCGCGAAGGCGCGCGGGACGATCACCTACGACGAACTGAACCGCGTTCTGCCCTCGGACAAGGTTTCGCCCGACCAGATCGAGGATGTCATGGCGATGCTGTCCGAAATGGGCGTCAATGTCGTGGACGAGGAAGCCCCCGAGGAAGAAAAGCCCGAAGAGAGCAAGTCGACCGAGGTTGTAAAGGCCGCGTCAACCACCACCGAGGTTGACCGCACCGACGATCCGGTCCGCATGTACCTGCGCGAGATGGGATCGGTCGAACTGCTGTCACGCGAGGGCGAAATCTCGATTGCCAAGCGCATCGAGGCAGGACGCAACACCATGATCGGGGGGCTGTGTGAAAGCCCGCTGACCTTTGCCGCCATCACCGTCTGGCGCGAAGAATTGCTGGAAGAAACCATTCTGCTGCGCGACGTGATCGACCTCGACGCGACGTTCGGCAAGACCTTTGACGATCCCAATGCGGCGAATGCCGCCGGATCGGTGCCGCCCCCCAAACCGGGCGAAGAGGACGAAGACGAGGAAGAGGAAGAACCCGAAACCGCCGAAGCCGAAGAGGAAGAAGGCGAAGAGGGTGAAACCAAATCCGACGACGATGATGACGATGATGATGACGATAACGCGCTGTCCCTGTCGGCCATGGAGGCACAGCTAAAGCCCGCCGCGCTCGAGGCGCTGGGCCAGATCGCCAAGGATTATGAAAAACTGCGGGCGCTGCAATCGGCCCGCATGAACGCCGCGACCAGCGAAAAGGCGACATTCTCGCTCAAGCAGGAACGCAGCTATCAGAACCTGCGCGCAACGATGGTTGAGAACGTCAACGCGCTGAAACTGAACAACAATCGTATCGAAACGCTGATTGACCAGATCTACGGCATCAACCGCCGCCTGATGGGTCTGGAAAGCGGTATTGCGCGGCTTGTGAACGATCACAAGATCAAGCGCACCGAGTTTATTGCCGAATATACCGGCGCGGAACTGGACCCGAGCTGGGTCGAGCGTGTCGGACAGCTTAAAGGCAAGGGCTGGGCCAGCCTCGTTGAAAAAGACGGCGAGCGCCTGACCGAGTTGCGCGACCAGATCGCGGAAATCGGCAAGCTGGTCGGTGTTGATATTTCCGAATACCGCCGCATCGTCCAACAGGTCCAGAAGGGCGAAAAAGAAGCCCGTCAGGCCAAGCAGGAGATGGTTGAGGCCAACCTGCGCCTCGTGATTTCGATTGCGAAGAAATACACCAATCGCGGCTTGCAGTTCCTCGATCTCATTCAGGAAGGCAATATCGGCCTGATGAAGGCCGTCGATAAGTTCGAATACCGCCGCGGGTACAAATTCTCGACCTATGCGACATGGTGGATCCGTCAGGCGATTACGCGCTCGATTGCCGATCAGGCCCGCACGATCCGTATTCCGGTCCATATGATCGAGACGATCAACAAGCTGGTGCGCACAGGCCGCCAGATGCTGCACGAGATTGGCCGCGAACCGACACCGGAAGAACTGGCGCAAAAGCTCCAGATGCCGCTGGAGAAGGTCCGCAAGGTGATGAAGATCGCCAAGGAGCCTATTTCTCTCGAAACGCCGATCGGCGACGAGGAAGACAGCCAGCTCGGCGATTTCATCGAGGACAAAAACGCGATCCTGCCTTTGGATTCGGCGATTCAGTCGAACCTGAAGGAAACCACAACCCGCGTCCTGTCCTCGCTGACCCCGCGCGAAGAGCGCGTGCTGCGCATGCGCTTCGGTATCGGCATGAACACCGACCACACGCTGGAAGAGGTTGGCCAGCAGTTCAGCGTGACCCGCGAACGCATCCGTCAGATCGAGGCAAAGGCCCTGCGCAAGCTGAAGCACCCGAGCCGGTCGCGGAAGCTGAGGTCGTTCTTGGATAACTGACCGAATATTCGCCCATTCCGTGTGTTTGGGCGATTTGCGTATTATTCATTCGTAGGCGGTAGACTCCTGTCATCATCAAGACAGGGGGGCCTGAAATGTTGCGTGTCGCTTTTACCGGACTGGCTTTCATTTTTATCTCGTTGAGAGATCAGTTCGAAGACGCCATTACCGGATTCACCGAAGGCGCCCTTGGGATCGGTGACGGTTTCACCGAGGTTATCATCTTTACTTTTGTGATGGCGCTGGCGTTCGGGCTTTTATCCGGATTTATCAGGCTCGGTCCGTCGCGCTGGACTTACAAACACACCCAGACGATTCCGGCAGCACCGGCAGCGGTCTGGGATGCGCTGTATCCGCGAACGCGTACCGACGTTTTCGAGCGGGTGTTCCAGAGGATCGACAAATCCCGCGACGAAGAGGGTTTGTACTATTACACGCGGCGGCGTGAAAGCGGCGCCGAAGAGATGGACCCTATCGCGGTTTATGTGGTTGAGGCCGAGCGCGGAGAGGCGCTGCATCTGGAAACTCACGCACCGGATGATCTGTTGGATCAATACCACTACGAAAGCGATCTGTTCTATCTGGAAGCCACGGATGGCGGGACGCGCGTCAGTGCAACGGTGATCCTGCACAAGCCTTCGGTTCATTTTATGTTCTGCTGCATCCTCGCCAATCCTGCGAAAAGCACGCTCTCCCAGCTGTCCGATTTTACGCGGCGCGCGCCGAAAACGCGCAATCGCGGCGCGTTGTTCGGGCGTCATGCCTGAGCGGATTAAACGCTACTCGCCGTCGGCAAAGCAGTAGGCGGTGATTTTATTGCCGTCGGGGTCGCGCAGATAGGCGGCATAGGCCGTCGGGGTAAAGGTGCGCGGACCGGGTGCGCCCTCGTCCTTGCCGCCATGCGCGACACCGGCCTCGTGAAAGGCGCGCACCGCCGCACGGGTCGGCGCGCTAAAGCCGATCGTAGCGCCGTTTCCGCAGGCAGCCGGCTCGCCGTTAACGGGCGTAAAAACGACGAAGGCGGGCGTGCCCTGCGCGCCATACACAGACGCGGCATCGCCTAACTCGCCCATATAATCGACACCGAGGGCCGCCAGCGTCGGTTCGTAAAACGCCTTTGACCGGGCGCGATCATTGGAACCGACAGTGGTGTGTGTGAAAATCGACAATGCTCAAGCCTCTGGAGTTGGTTCAACATCGCACGTCAGAGCTGTTCAGCCGGTCTCACCGGCGCTGCTCGTGTAACGTCATCCGCAGCAGCGGATCGTGAAAAGTTATCAGGCCGGATACCGGAAACGGAACCGAATTATATCTCGGATTTTGCGCAGTTCTGATGTTTTCGCCCCGTCGGTGAAAACAGCCTGAGGTTGTCAGAACATCCGATCAAGGATCATCCCGATCTCGCGCCAACTGGTCGGAGCATGATGCGCGTCGGCCTGCGCACCCAGCAGGCTGCGCAGGTGATCGTCGCCGACGTAATGCAGGCGGGACACGTGGGGCGCGTGCTTTGCGGCAGAGGTAATCTGGCCGGGCGAATCGTCGATAAAGGCGACCGGCGCGTTTACCTTTGCGTCCAGCCAGGACAGCGCCCTGCCCTTTCCGCCATGATTGACCACAAGCGGGAAATCAATGCCGTGGCCGCGCAGATTGTCGATGCGCGCCGCCTCGGCATAGGGCGGGACGTTGGTGAGGATGATGACCTGTGCGCGTCCCGCGAGGGCGTTCAGCACCTCTGCCGCGCCCGGATAGACCCGCTGATGGCGTGTCTGGGTCTCAAAAAAATCTGTAAAAAGCGTCTTAAATTCCTCGGGCGAGGCATCCGAGCCGTCACCGCGTTTCAGCGCGCCGTCGAGCTGATACCCCGTTAAACGCAGGGCAAAACCCTTGGTTTCCGCGAATTCGCCCAGATGGGCCGCCAGTCCGACGATCACCTCGTCCACATCAACCGCCAGCAGCGGCAGGTGCGTGCTGATCGGCAGGGCCTGAAGCTGCGGCAGGACGCGCCCGTCGACTTCGGCGCTCATGTCCAGTCCGGGGTATCGCCCCCCGGCAGGGCCGCGCGGGCCTGTACGACATCCATCGGATCAATCTGTTCGGACGCGGCAAAGGCCAGCACCGCCTCGTCTTCGGTCAGCAGGTGATCGAGGACAAAGCCGAGGAATTCCGGGTCTTTTGCGCGCTCGCGGACCGTGTCGATATCGGCCCCGCAACGCCCGAGAAACCCGCCCATCGCGTCCTCGTCGGAGGCCAGAAAGGCCAATGCCTTCAAACCGAGGGTTTCCGCATCGTGTTTTTGCCGCTTCATCGCCTCAAATTCACCTTTTCCAAACACCAGCACACCAGAGTAGGGTCCGTCGCCAAACGGTTTACTCCGGCGGGTGACTTAGCCCTTCGGGGGCGAGCGGGGAAAGGATAAATTAACCTTTCTCCTTTAACGATTAACCCAAGTTTTCAGGTCGCGGTGTGGCCGTTGGAAACCTGAGGAGACCGCGGGAGCGAAAACGGCTATGTCGAAAACCGTCCTTATCGTTGAAGATAACGAGCTGAACATGAAGCTCTTCAACGATCTATTGTATGCCCAAGGTTATCGGACCTTGCAGACGCAGGACGGCATGAACGCGCTGGAAATTGCGCGTGCCGAAATGCCCGATCTGATCCTTATGGATATCCAGCTGCCCGAAGTTTCCGGACTCGAAGTCACGAAATGGCTGAAGGAAGAAGACGACCTTCGCCATATCCCCGTGATCGCCGTCACCGCCTTTGCCATGAAGGGCGACGAGGAGAAAATCCGGGATGGCGGGTGCGAAGACTATATTGCCAAGCCGATCTCCGTCGTCGATTTTCTGGCAACCGTGAAGCGGTTTCTTGAAGACTGATCCGATCTTTCTCCCTACCCGTTGTCGAGCCGCAGGAGCGCCTTAGAAATGTCCGCCCGAATTCTCGTTGTCGATGACATCGCCGCCAACGTAAAGCTGCTCGAAGCAAAGCTTTCCGCCGAGTATTATATCGTCCTGACCGCCACGAACGGTTTCGAGGCGCTGGAGGTTGCGCGTGCGGAACAGCCGGACCTGATCCTGCTGGACGTGATGATGCCCAAGATGGACGGATTCGAGGCGTGCAAGCGCCTGAAGGCCGATCCCGCCCTCGCCCATATTCCCGTCGTGATGATTACCGCGCTGGATCAGGCGTCGGACCGTATTCGCGGCCTGGAGGCCGGTGCGGATGATTTTCTGACCAAGCCTGCCAATGATCTGGCGCTGTTTGCGCGCGTGCGCAGTCTGGTGCGCGTCAAAATGATGATCGACGAGCTGCGTCTGCGCGACGAGACCTGCAAAGAACTCGGCTTTGAAGCGGCCTTCGCGGCGATTGCCGACGAGGACCTGTCCGGCAGCGTGCTGTTGGTCGATGACCGCCCGAATGCCGCCAACAGCATCAAAACCATCGTCAACGAAAAACTGAACAGCGAATGCGTGATCGCCACGTCGCGCGATGATGCGATGAATGCCGTCCGGTTTGAAAAGCTGGACCTGATGCTGATTAATGCCGGCATGGAAAGCTATGACGGATTGCGGCTGTGTTCGGAAATCCGGTCCAGCCCGCAGGCCCGCCATTCGTCGGTCATTCTGATGGTCGATCACGGGGATTACCGCACGATTGCCGCCGCGCTTGATCTGGGTGCGAATGATTATGTCATGCGCCCGCTGGATGAAAACGAACTGATCGCGCGTATGCGCAGCCAGATGCGGCGCAAGTGCTATGCCGACCAACTGCGCGACAATGTGCATAACAGCCTGAAAATGGCTGTGACCGATCCGCTGACCGGCCTCTATAACCGCCGCTATGCCATCCCGCACATGCAGGCGCTGGTCGAACGGTCCGACACCGAGAAAAATCCGATCTCCGTCGGCCTGCTCGACATTGATCACTTCAAAGCGGTCAACGACACCTATGGCCACGGCGTCGGTGACGAAGTGCTGAAAGAATTCGCCCAGCGTCTTCGTGCCAATGTACGCGGCGTCGATCTGAGCGCGCGTATCGGCGGCGAGGAATTTCTGGTGGTCATGCCGGAGACATCGCCATCGGCAGCCGCGGTCGTGGCTGAACGCCTGCGTGCCAGTATTGCCGCCAAGCCCTTCAAGGTCTCGCACGAGGTCGGGTCGATTGACGTGACCGTCAGTATCGGCGTGTCGACGGGTCGTGATCCCGCCGAAAAGCCCGAAGCCCTGCTGGAGCGTGCGGACGTGGCGCTGTACCGGTCCAAGAACACGGGCCGCAACCGCGTGACCCTGTCCGAGAACGAGGAAGCCGCTGCCTGATTAACGCGGCCCGTTCCCGATCCTGAATTCACAGACGATTTTATGCCCCGGCCCCCGCGCCGGGGTTTTTCGTCTGTGCCCTTTTCCCCGATGGCAGAGGCGCGGTAGGGTGGCAACAGTGAACCCGTGCGGGAGGAACCCAGACAATGTGTGGCCGCTTTGCCCTGCCCGGCGATGTGCGCGAGGCCGTCGAGACATTCAGCGCCCGCCCCCGCGATCTGGACCGCTGGCCGTCGCTGCTGCATCCGCGTTATAATATCTGCCCGACCCAGCCGGTTGCGGCGGTGCGGGCGGGTGAAAACGGGCGCGAGATGGTCGGCATGCGCTGGGGCTTTTTGCCGTCATGGTACAAGACCGCCACGGGCGGACCGCTGCTGATCAATGCCCGCTCGGAAACGCTTGCGGAAAAGCCCGCCTTTCGCGAGGCCGCGCGGCAGCGGCGCTGTCTGATCCCCGCCGCCGGTTTTTATGAATGGCAGGGACCGGAAAAACCCAAGACGCCCTACTATATTGCCCCGGCCAGCGGCGAAGATTTTGCCTTTGCCGGTGTGTGGCAGGCGTGGCGGACGCCCGAGGGCGAGGTCATCGACACGTGCGCGATTGTCACCTGTCCCGCCAACGACATGCTGGCCCCGATTCACCACCGCATGCCGGTCGTGATTGCACCGGATGATTTCGGACTGTGGCTGGGCGAGGAAGGCAAAGGCGCGGCGTTGCTGATGAAACCCGCCGCCAACGCGTATTTTGCATTTTACGAGGTCGGTGCGGCGGTCGGCAGCGCCCGTGCCGACGGGCCGGAGCTTATGGCGCGGATTTAGGGCGGTCGGGCGATCCTCCGAAACGTCGCGCTGCGCCGCAGCAGGGGCCGTCCCGATGGGTGCGCGGCGTATGTGTGCAGCGCGCGGTGGGAAAATTCCGCCTTGACTTATTTTATTTGTTCATTTTATGTTCTATCCATCACTCACCCGAAAGGATACCATGCTGCGCGACGCCTCCGACCCTGTTGAACGCTATCGGCTGGTGCTGTTGCGCCTGCTGGCGGGGTTGTTTGTGATGGCGGGTTTGCAGCCGGGAACGGCGGTGGTCGAAAGCCTGCCGCGCGGGGTGAAATACGCGATTTTGCGGGTTTTGCGTCAGGCCGAGTCGGCAACGCGGCGATTGGTGATGGCCGAGGCCGCCAAGCTGGATGCGGTTGAGTATGTGCCGCCGCCGAAGCGTGAGAAACCTGCGGCGCAGCGGTCGGGCGAGAAAAAGACCCGCGCGCCGCGGATGCCGCTGTTCCGGCTGATTGATCCGCGCCGGTTTCTGGAGGAGTTGCACCCGAACCGGCGGGCGCGGCGGGCGGCGAAGAAGAAAAGCCGCGAGCCGAAACTGTTGTTCCGCATTGCCGGTTTCGACGGCCAGCCGGATTACGAGGAATGGTCCGAGGGGTCGTCGGAGCCGTCGCAAGACGATCCTTTGACCGCGACCGCGATCAGCCGCCGGATGCAGGCGTTGCAC
>CALGNW010000118.1 GCA_937958345.1 uncultured Neomegalonema sp.
GCAACAAGCCGAGATCGAGGCGCAGCGCGCCGCCCGCGCTGAAACCCGCCGCGTGGTCGCGCCGGGGCTGGAGGAGCGTTTGTACGAGGCGATCCCGTTGCTCGACCATGGGTTTGTGCGGGCGATTGACTATATGGGCGACGACGAGGCCATCGTGCAGGCGGCGCGGGTTTCCTATGGTCGCGGCACGAAAGCGGCGCGCAATGACGAGGGGCTGATCCGCTATCTGATGCGGCACTGGCATTCGACGCCGTTCGAAATGTGCGAGATCAAGCTGCACGTCAAATTGCCGATCTTCGTAGCGCGCCAGTGGATCAGACACCGTACCGCGAATGTGAACGAGTATTCCGCGCGGTATTCGATCCTCGACAAAGAATACTATGTGCCCGCACCGGAACAGCTTGCATCACAGGCGGTCTCGAACCGTCAGGGGCGGGGCGATGTGTTGGAGGGCGAGGAGGCGGCGCGGGTTCTGGATATGCTGCGCGGTGATGCCGAGCAGACCTATTCGCACTATCACGAGATGCTGAACGAGGGGCCGCCGGATGCCGACGGCAAGCCCACGGCGCTGGACCCTGACCGCGACGGGCTGGCGCGCGAATTGGCGCGCATGAACCTGACGCTGGCGACCTATACCCAGTGGTACTGGAAGGTTGATCTGCACAATCTGTTTCATTTCCTGCGCCTGCGCGCGGATGCGCATGCCCAATACGAAATCCGTGTCTATGCCGACGCGATGGCTGAACTGACGAGGGCCTGGGTTCCGATGGCGTATCGCGCGTTTGAAGATTACCGGCTGGGTGCGGTACAGATGTCGGCCCCTGCGATGGGGGCGCTGAGACGCATGCTGGACGGCGAGGATGTTCAGCAGGCCGATAGCGGTTTGTCTGCGGGCGAATGGCGCGAGTTTATCGCGTCCCTCGGGCGTTCAGACTGATCGTGACGGTGCGCTGCGCGCCGACAGTTTCAGAACCGTGATGCAATAAAGAGAACCGGCCATAAGCTCTTTCCAACGGACCGTTCGAGGACTGGTAATGCGGAAAGAGTGGCCTGTTCGGGCGGGTGAAAATTAAGGACTCCGTCCGTCAGCGCGCCGAATGAGGAGTTGTTTCAACGATCAATCGACAAGGCGCGGGCGGACGGGAAGGGTATCCACGTCCTCAGGCGGCGGCGTGTCGGGTTTGAAGCCCTTGAGCAATTCGGCGATGCCCGCGACACTGCCGACGAGATTGCTGGTTTCCAGCGGCATCATAATCAGCTTTGAATTTCGCGAAGCGGCGATGTCGCGCAGGGACTCGGTATATTTCTGCGCGATGAAATATTGCGTCGCGCGGTGGTCGCCCTCGCTGATCGCCTTTGACACCAGCGCGGTCGCGTTGGCCTCGGCCAGTGCTGCGCGCTCGCGGGCCTCTGCCTCCAGAAACGCGGCTTCTTTTTTACCCTCCGCACGCAGGACAACGGACTGTTTCGCGCCCTCGGCCTCGAAAATGTCAGCGCGCTTTTCGCGTTCCGCCTTGATCTGTTTGGCCATTGCGGAGGAAACATCGGCGGGCGGGATCAGGTCGCGGATTTCGACGCGGGTTGCCTTTACGCCCCACGGGTGCGTCGCCTCGTCAATCGCGAGCAGCAATTTCACGTTGACCAGATCGCGGTCGGACAGCACCTCGTCCAGCTTCATCGCGCCGATCATGCTGCGGATGTTTGTGGTCGTCAGGTTGATGATCGCCCGTTCCAGCTCTTGCACCTCGTAGGCTGCGCGCGCTGCATTGGTGACCTGATAAAAGGTCACTGCGTCAGCCTGAACAATCGCGTTGTCCTTGGTAATCACGTCCATCTGGTCGATTTCGAGCAGGCGTTCCATCATGTTCACGCGCTCGCCGATCCGTTCGACGAACGGGATCAGAAAGTGCAGGCCGGGGGGCAGTGTTACCGTGTACTTCCCGAAGCGTTCGACCGTCCATTGTTCACCCTGCGGGACGATATTGACCGCCTTGAACAGGGCATAGGCCGCAAGCGCGGTGATAGTCAGCACAAAGATCAGCGGGGCGGTGAACATCATGCGCTCCTCGGGTTTATGGTTAACGCTACCGTTCAGCAGGCCGGTTAATAAAGGTTATACGACGTCCACAGATGAATCGCAAATCTTCAGATTTCCTGTAAGCATTTCGCGCTTTGTCCCGAAACCAAAACGCTTTTCCAGTGTGAAGCCTGCCGTCGCCAAACCGCGCCTGACAAAGACAGCAACGGTATAGGTGGCGAGGGTCGCGCCGGTTTTCGAGGCGCCTGCCACGGCGGCGAGCAGGCCGTCCTCCCACATGGCCGGATTGCGCGACGGGGCAAAACCGTCGAGGAACCACGCATCGGCTTTGCCTTGCCATTCAGGCAGGGTCTCACGCGCATCGCCGATAATCACCGTCAGGCTGACATTGCCGAATGTGAACGTGCCGCCCTCCAGTGACCAAGCCGCGACAAGGCGTTCGCGGTACGGGTCGAGTTCGGGCCAGACGCGCAGGGCGTCGTCGATGGCTTGCGTGTCCAGCGGGTGCAGTTCGAAGGACGTGAAATGCAGATCACCGCCAGCGCCGGATGCTTCCCACGCGTGCCACGCCGCACAGAAATTGAGGCCGGTC
>CALGNW010000119.1 GCA_937958345.1 uncultured Neomegalonema sp.
GTGAATGTAGGTCTGGTGGATGCGCGGGTTGAGCGGTTCAACGATGGCGAGATTTTTGTCGAGGTTTTCGAGAATGTGCGCGGCGAGGATATGTTTATTATCCAACCCACCTCGAACCCTGCCAACGACAACCTGATGGAGCTGCTGATTATGGCCGATGCCTTGCGCCGCTCCTCAGCCAAGCGCGTCACAGCCGTGCTGCCCTACTTTGGCTACGCACGCCAGGACCGCCGGACAAAGGCGCGCACACCCATCACAGCCAAACTGGTCGCGAACATGATGGTTGGCACAGGGATCGAACGGATCCTGACGATGGACTTGCACGCCGCGCAAATTCAGGGCTTTTTCGATATTCCTGTTGATAACCTTTATGCCTCGCCCGTCTTTGCGCTGGATATCAAACACCAATTCAAAGACCAGATGGACGATCTGCTGATCATCTCACCCGATGTGGGCGGTGTGGCGCGTGCGCGCGAGCTGGCTAAACGGCTGAACGCACCGCTGGCCATCGTGGACAAACGCCGCGAAAAAGCCGGCGAAGTCAGCGAGATGACCGTGATCGGGAACGTGACTGGCAAGACTTGCCTGATCATCGACGACATTTGCGACACGGCAGGCACGCTGTGCAAAGCCGCTGAAGTCCTGCTGGAGAACGGCGCAAAGGAAGTGCACGCCTATATCAGCCACGGCGTCATGTCCGGCCCCGCGGTCGAGCGTGTGACTAATTCGGTGATGAAGTCGCTTGTGATCACCGACAGCATTCAGCCAACAGATGCGATCAAGAACGCGGCGAACATCCGCATCGTTCCTACAGCGCCAATCTTTGCCCAAGCGATCCTGAACATCTGGAATGGTACATCCGTGTCCTCCCTCTTCGAGCAAGATACTCTTGGCCCGATCTATGACGGTACCTACGCTGCGGATTGATACCAGCGCGCATGATTATGCATGATGTGACCTCTCCTTCGGGAGAGGTCTTTTTATTGCCGCAGTATCAGCCGACGTCCCACGCATCCGCGTCTTCCAACTCACCAATCGAGGTCCACGCGATCCGTGCGCGCGCGACCTTTGTGTCGCCCCATGTACGAAACACCATGTCGAACCCCTTCTCCGTCACAGCCTCAGCAGAAACGTCTGCCCGCAACACGGAACCCGCATCCATATCCCACAGCGAGATCGACAGCTGCACCGTCGGTTCACTTATATAGCGCTCGGAAAACTTGATCCGGCGGCGACGCTCGCGCTGCCCGCGCCCCGTCCACATCTCGCCACCATCTTCAAAGTCCTCGAACAGGACTTCATCCCCACTGTCGATCCCGACGATTGAGCTGCGCAGTTTCTTCATGTTGGTCTCTCAATTCGAAAAGCTCTTGAGTGGAATAATTGTAATTTATGGCAAAACAGCGGCTTAGGGAAATGCAAAAGGCCCCGCTGCAACAGCGAGGCCCTTTGGTCATCCACAAAAAGTGAATTATTCTTTGGCGGTGAGGCCCATGTGATCACCCATCGCGACCATATCCGACAACAGCTTGGCTGCGTCATCAACCGGACCGGGCTCGTTCTCGAAGGCTTCTTTAACCGACTTATACATGGTGCGCGCTTCTTCCATGATGTCGTCCATGGTCTCTTGCGTCATGTCTTCGCGGGCCAAAGCACGCTCTGCCAGAACAGAAACACCTGCGGCTGTGATCTCGGCGAAACCGCCTGTAACCACATACTGCGACTGCCCGTCTGGGCCGTCTACCGTCAGGATGCCCGGGCGCAGCGTGGTGATGGTTGGCGCATGATCGGGCATTGCCGTCATGTCGCCATCCGCACCAGGGATCTGCACCGAGGCCACTTGGGCCGAGGCAAGGCGCCGCTCAGGCGACACCAGATCGAATTGCATCGTGTCTGCCATCTTGAGCGCTCCTTAAGCGGCGGCGTCTGCCGCCATTTTCTCGGCTTTCGCCTTCACTTCTTCGATGCCGCCTACCATGTAAAACGCACCTTCTGGAAGGTGGTCATACTCGCCTGCGACAACCGCTTTGAACGATTCAACAGTCTCTGCCAGTGGCACCTGCTTGCCGTCTGCACCGGTAAATACCTTTGCAACGTCAAACGGCTGGCTCAAGAAACGCTCGATCTTACGCGCACGGGCCACGGCCAGTTTGTCGTCCTCCGAGAGTTCGTCCATGCCCAGAATGGCGATGATATCCTGCAAGGATTTGTAACGCTGCAGAACCTGCTGCACGTCTGTCGCCACCTTGTAGTGCTCTTCACCGATCACGAGCGGATCGAGCAGACGCGAGGTGGAACCAAGCGGGTCAACCGCAGGATAGATCCCTTTTTCCGAGATCGAGCGGTCCAGAACCGTTGTCGCGTCGAGGTGCGCAAAGGAGGTCGCGGGCGCAGGGTCGGTAAGGTCATCCGCAGGAACGTATACGGCCTGAACGGACGTAATGGAGCCTGACTTCGTGGAGGTAATACGCTCCTGCATCGCACCCATGTCGGTGGCGAGTGTCGGCTGGTAGCCCACGGCGGAAGGAATACGGCCCAGCAGAGCGGACACTTCTGAACCAGCCTGCGAGAAGCGGAAGATGTTGTCGACGAAGAACAGAACGTCAGCGCCATCGGCGTCACGGAATTCTTCAGCCAAGGTCAGCCCGGTCAGTGCAACACGCGCACGCGCACCCGGAGGCTCGTTCATCTGACCGTAGACCAGAGCAATCTTCGAGTTCTCTGGGTTCTCAATGTCGATAACCTTACCTTCGATCATCTCGTGGTAGAGGTCGTTCCCCTCACGGGTCCGCTCGCCAACACCCGCGAACACGGACACACCGGAGTGCACCTTTGCGATGTTGTTGATCAATTCCATGATCAGAACGGTCTTGCCAACACCAGCACCGCCGAAGAGGCCGATCTTACCGCCCTTTGAGTACGGTGCGAGCAAGTCAACAACCTTAATCCCGGTGGTGAGGATTTCACCTTCGGTTGATTGTTCGACGAATTCCGGCGCATCACGGTGGATTGGCAGTTGCTTGTTCGCAGCAATGTCACCCTTTTCGTCGATGGGCTGGCCCGTCACGTTCATGATGCGGCCGAGCGTCGCGTTTCCGACCGGGATCGAAATCGCTTCGCCCGTATCGGTCACAGCTTGACCACGAACGAGACCTTCGGTGGCCTCCATCGCGATGGTGCGGACCGTGTTCTCGCCGAGGTGCTGAGCAACCTCGAGAATCAGACGGTTGCCGTTGTTATCCGTTTCGAGCGCATTCAGGATGGGGGGCAGGTCGCCGTCGAATTTGACGTCGACTACGGCCCCGATGACCTGACTGACTTTTCCGACGCTGGCGTCGCTCATGGTGTATTCCCCAGTTAACTGGCGCCGTCCCCGTGGACGGGCGGTGAATTAGAGGGCTTCGGCGCCCGAAATGATTTCGATCAGTTCGCTCGTAATGGCGGCCTGACGGGAACGGTTGTATTGGATCGACAGTTTGTCGACCATTTCGCCCGCGTTCCGGGTTGCGTTGTCCATTGCGGACATCCGCGCACCTTGCTCGGATGCAGCGTTTTCCAGCAGAGCGCGGAAAACCTGTGTCGTCACGTTCTTGGGCAGAAGATCGGCGAGCAGGGCGTTTTCGTCCGGCTCGTATTCGTATTGAGTCGCCGCAGCCGCCTCGCCCTCAACCTCGGGGATCGACGCCGGGATCAGCTGCAATGCAGTTGGAACCTGCGATACAACCGATCGGAACTCGGAGTAAAAGAGCGTCACGACGTCGTATTCTTCCGCCTCGAAGGCTTTCAGAACAACATCGGCAACCTGTTCGGCCTCACCGTAGGAGATGCGCTTTACGCCCTCGAAGATGATGGGGTCGATGAACAGATCGGCGTATTCGCGCTTGAGTTGTTCGCGGCCTTTTTTGCCGACGCAAAGAAGCGTGACCTTCTTGCCGTCGGTCCGCAGCTTTGCGATGTGCTCTTTCGCGAGTTTGACGATGGACGAGTTAAAGCCACCGCACAGCCCGCGTTCCGATGTGCAGACGACGAGCAGATGGCGCTCTTCGGAACCCGTGCCTTTGAGCAGCGCGGGAGCATCATCGTTACCCTTTGCGCTGACGGCGATGTTCGAGAGAACACCGGTCATACGCTCGGCATAGGGACGGGCGGCTTCCGCAGCTTCCTGCGCGCGGCGAAGTTTCGCCGCGGCAACCATCTGCATGGCCTTGGTGATCTTGCGGGTCGATTTGACCGACTCGATCCGGTTTTTTAGGTCCTTGAGGCTCGGCATGCGCCGCTACTCCAATTTATAAAATCAGGCTGCGGCTTCGAACGTGTTTGCGAACGCTTCGATGGCGGATTTGACTTTGTCTGCGGCTTCACCAGCGATCTTGGGATCTTCTTTGCTGATCATGTCGAGGACATCTTTGCCCGCACCGCGCATGTGGTTCAGCAGACCCTTTTCGAACGCACCGACCTGCGAAACAGGAAGATCGTCGAGGTAGCCGTTTGTACCCGCATACAGAACAACGACCTGCTCGGCGGTGGTCAGCGGCGAGTACTGAGCCTGCTTCAGCAGTTCGGTGAGGCGTGCGCCGCGGTTCAGCAGTTTTTGCGTCGATGCGTCGAGGTCCGAGCCGAACTGGGCAAAAGCAGCCATTTCGCGGTACTGGGCAAGCTCTAGCTTGATCGAACCGGCAACCGACTTCATCGCCTTGGTCTGTGCGGACGAGCCAACACGCGATACCGAGAGGCCGACGTTCACAGCAGGGCGGATGCCCTGATAGAACAGCTCGGTTTCAAGGAAGATCTGACCGTCGGTAATCGAAATCACGTTCGTCGGAATAAAGGCCGACACGTCACCTGCCTGCGTTTCAATGATCGGCAGAGCCGTCATCGAACCGGCACCAAACGCGTCATCCATCTTTGCCGAACGCTCGAGCAGGCGCGAGTGAAGATAGAAAACGTCGCCCGGATAAGCTTCGCGGCCCGGCGGGCGGCGCAGAAGCAGGGACATCTGGCGGTAGGCAACAGCCTGCTTCGACAGATCATCATAAATGATGAGGGCGTGCATGCCGTTGTCGCGGAAATATTCGGCCATAGCGCAGGCAGAATACGGTGCGAGGAACTGCATCGGCGCAGGGTCCGAAGCGGTTGCGGCGATGACGATGGAATATTCCATCGCGCCTTCTTCCTCGAGTTTCTTCACGAGCTGCGCAACGGTCGAACGCTTTTGTCCGACAGCCACATAGACGCAGTACAGCTTTTTGCTGTTATCGTCGCCCGCAGCCTCGTTGTACGATTTCTGGTTCAGGATCGCATCGAGCGCCACAGCGGTCTTGCCGGTCTGACGGTCACCGATGATCAGTTCGCGCTGGCCGCGGCCAACGGGGATCAGGGCGTCGATAGCCTTAAGGCCGGTTGCCATTGGCTCATGTACCGACTTACGCGGGATAATGCCGGGAGCTTTGACTTCGGCACGGATACGCTGGGAAGCGTTGATCGGGCCTTTGCCGTCCAGCGGATTACCCAGACCGTCGACCACGCGGCCAAGCAGTTCCGGTCCGGCAGGGACGTCAACGATGTCGCCGGTCCGCTTGACCGTGTCACCCTCTTTAATGTCCCGGTCGGTGCCGAAGATCACGATACCGACGTTGTCGGTTTCGAGGTTCAGCGCCATGCCGCGAATTCCACCGGGGAATTCGACCATTTCACCGGCCTGTACATTGTCGAGGCCATAAACGCGGGCGATACCATCGCCGACGCTGAGGACGCGACCGATTTCAGAGACTTCCGCCTCCTGACCGAAGTTCTGAATCTGCTCTTTAAGAATCGCAGAGATTTCCGAGGCTTGGATGCTCATCGGGTGACTTTCCTCAGAGTTAAGATGTTTTCATGGCAAGCTGAAGACCGGACAGTTTCGCCTTAAGCGAACTGTCGATCATCTTACTGCCGACTTTGACGATAAGGCCTCCGAGAAGGGACGGATCAACGCTTGCGTCGATCTTTACATCCTTGCCGAAGGAAGATTTCAGATTTGCGGCCAGTTTATCGCGCTGCGCATCCGTAAGGGGCGCAGCCGACGTAACCTCGGCCACCGTTTCGCCGCGGTGATCCGCAAGCATCTCGGTAAAACCGAGAATCGCACCGGGCAGTTCACTCAGGCGACCCTTTGAGACCATCAGGTTGACGAATCGGCTCGTCAGGTCGGACGAGCCGGCCTTTGACATAATCGCTGACATTGCCTTTTTCTGATCATCACGGCTGTAAGCCGGGCTGCTCACCAGACGCGACAGGTCGGCATTGTCGGAAATCATTGTGTTCAGGGCTGTAAAGTCGGTTTCCAGGCTCTCCAGAGCGTTGGTCTCGCGACCGAGATCGAAGATTGCCGAAGCATATCGACCGGCAGCACCGGATGTTGAGGCAGCAGACGTGGACACAGCGACCCTTTCATAATGGCGTCAGGCGTGGGGAAGTACGGGCGAAAAGCAAAGGGCTCCGGCCACTCCCCTGTGCAGCCGCGCGCACGTCTAGCATATGATTTTGCTGCGATGCAAGACGCCGTGAGCCGTCGGGTGCGGACTTTTGCACTCTATATACGTCTATCGCACACGCACCAGCGCCCTGCCGGCGGCAAATCGGGTCATATCGGGGCAGGGCGCGGGCTGCACCATGCCGATTCAGGACAGCCTGTGCCACCGTTACGGGACGGTGGCCGCGAATTCGGCGGCGAACACCCGGGAATCGCGTTCCGATTTTCGTCAAAAGCCCAGGATTGCCGCGGTCAAATCACAAAAATGCAAACAACGGCGCGATAAGCGCACGGATATTGCTCAGTCTCATCCGTGCCGGTCATGTTCGGCGCAAAACATAAAATAACGATAGGACTTGAGGTCATGATTGCACTGAAAACCACGTTTGCGGCTGCGGCAGCGACAATCGCCATGAGCGGAACGGCATTTGCGGGAATCTTTACCTATGACGCCGTAATCGGCAACGGAATCGGCGATGCGACGATCGCGATTGATTCTGTCGCGGGAACCGCGACGTACACCGGAACGAACATCGACCTGACAATGTCGAGCGACGCCCTGCTGGGTTTTGACGGAACCGGCGGCGTGAACAACACGTATCTGGCAGACGATATTTCGGGAACCTTCACGCGCTATGGCGAAACCTATGACGCATTTGTTTCGACCGATCCGAAACACACCCTGTTTCAGCTGAGCGACACGTCGAACTTCCTGTGGACCTACGGCACCGATGCCAACGGCAATGTATTCGATTTTGACGGCAAAGGCGATTCAACCTTCGTCGAAGTTGTTGATGCCCCAACCTCGTCTTCGGGCGGCACGACCTCGTCCGGTGGCACGACGTCTTCGGGCGGCACGACCTCGTCCGGCGGCACGACGTCTTCCGGCGGAACGACGTCTTCGGGCGGCACGACCTCGTCCGGCGGCACGACGTCTTCGGGTGGTCTGACCTCGTCCGGCGGCACGTCGTCTTCGGGTGGTCTGACCTCGTCGGGCGGCACGACCTCCTCGGGTGGCACGTCGACCGGTGGCGGTAGCGTTCCTGTTCCTGCAACGGCTCTGTTCATCCTCGTCGGCCTTGCCGGCATCGGTGGCGCAGCACGCCGCAAAAAAATGAAGGCCTGAACCGGCCTGCGGATGGCGTTTGCGCCATCCGTCCTTTCGCGTTTTGATGAGCGTGTCGGGATGAGGAGGGTTCGTTTGCCGCCCTTTGCATCTTTGATGTGATCTCGAGACGCTCCTTAGAAGCCCGCCGTTGTGCGGGCTTCTTTGCGTTTTGGCAGGGCGTTTTTTTGTGCGTTGACCCGGCATGGGCCGCGGGCCACGATCTGCGCTCAATGCACAGTGACAGAGTAGGGCGGACCCGGATTATGGACGAAACAGCACTCGATCAGGAAACGATGGGGCGGCTGGTCAAGCCCGTTACGTTTATTCTCGGCGCGGATCATCCGACAACGAAGGCGTTTCGTAATGCCGCCGAGCGCGGGTTCTCGCAGGACCTAAAGCAGGCGCAGATTGCCTTTAACCGGATGAAATCGACCGACCGCAGCACCGTCATGGACATGCTGGAAGACGATCAATAAGGAACCGACCATGCCTGTCATCGACCGCATTGCCGATTTTGCCGACGACCTGACCGCGATCCGCCGCGATTTTCATGAGCATCCCGAACTGGGCATGGAAGAGGTACGGACCTCGGGCATTGTCGCCAAGTTGCTGAACGACTGGGGCATCGAGGTGCATACTGGGATCGGCAAGACCGGGGTTGTTGGGGTGCTGAAGGGTAAGGGCGGCGGCAAGACCATCGGCCTGCGTGCGGATATGGATGCGCTGCCGATTGACGAGCGGTCCAATCTGCCGTTTGCGTCGAAGACCCCCGGCGTGATGCACGCTTGCGGGCATGATGCCCATACGACGATGTTGCTGGGCGCTGCGCGGTATTTGGCCGAGACGCGCGAGTTCGACGGCACGGCTGTCTTTATCTTTCAGCCCGCCGAAGAGGGGCTGGGCGGGGCGCGGGCGATGCTGGCGGATGATCTGTTCACCCGCTTCCCCTGCGATGAAATTTACGGGATGCATAACTTTCCCAATGGCGCGCCGGGCGAGGTCGGCGTGAAGCCGGGACAGGCCATGGCGGGGGCGGATTTTTTCGACATTCATATCCGCGCCTATGGCTCGCATGCCGCGATGCCTCAGGATTCCAAAGACCCGATTGTGATCGGCTCGGCACTTGTGGGACAGTTGCAAACCATCGTCAGCCGCAATGTCCCCGCGACCGCGTCGATTGTGTTCTCGGTGACGCAAATTCATGCGGGGGCCGCGTATAATGTGATCCCGTCCGATTGCACGATCAGCGGCACGATGCGGTACTTTGACCCGGATATCGCGGAACTGGTGCGCCAGCGGGTGCGGGATTTGTGCGCGGGCATGGCGGCCGCTTACGGGGTCGGGATCGAGTTTGATAACCGCGAAATCTTTGATGTGCTGGTGAATGACGCCGCGCTGAGCGATGCGATGCTGGCGGTTGCGGGCGAGGTGGTCGGCGCGGACCAGGCCACCGTGACCGAGGGCGTCAAGATGGGGTCCGAGGACTTTGCCGATATGCTGCGCGTGATCCCCGGCGCGTATTGCACAATCGGCCACGCCGGAACCGTGCCGCTGCACAACGACGCGTTCTTTCTGGATGAAAGCATCCTGCCGGTGGGGGCGTCGATCTATGCCAAGCTGATCGAACGGCGGGCTGTGGGGTAGGGTAGGCGGCTTGGCTTCGGGACGTCGACTGAGTCTTGATGAACACGGAGGAAGCTCAGGAATGCTTTCTTACATGCTTAAGGTTTCGAAATTTTGTCAGCGTGTTATCGATGAAAAAACGATGGGAGGCATCAATGCTGTTCACAATCGGCTATGAGAAAGCAACGCTTGACCACTTTATTGGAACGCTTCAAGAGGCCGGTGTTTCGATTTTGGTTGACGTCAGAGATCGCGCTCAATCCCGACGGAAGGGCTTTTCGAAGACGGCTCTTGCAGAAGCGCTCAGCAGTCATGGAATCCGCTATTTACACTTGAAAGTCCTTGGTGATCCAAAGCCCGGCCGTGAAGCTGCACGGGCTGGTGAGTGGACTAAGTTCAGGAAAATTTACGGTGAAGTAATTCAGCAATCTGATGCGATCGAGGCGCTCGACCAAATTGTCGAGCTTGCACAAACGAGTTCTGTTTGCTTGATGTGTTATGAACGCGCGCATAAAGAATGTCATCGCGCAATCGTTGTGGAGCAAATCGCTGACCGATTAGATTCAGAAACCAAGCATCTCGGAGTCCAACCGATTGATCCAGAAAGACCGCTGCGTAATAATCGTGAAAGCGCAGCCGCATAGAAGTAGCAAATATTTCGAAACCGTTTGTGCTGCTGGTGTGGGTGCAGACGGGACTTGGCGACGACAGTATCCAGTGCCTTTTCGCATTCTAAACGATCCGCAAAAGTTCGGTCGCTGGCAGTGGATTAAGTACGAATTTATCAAGTCGGACGGGGATAGTCGCCGCGAAAGCCAGAAAGTAATCCCTGAGAGTATCGAAATTGACGGTACTCTCAAGCCATCTGAGCGCTCTGGCCTCCTCGCTCCGTTAATCCGATCTGACTTCGCAGAAGCGAACAACGCTGGTGAGTCACTTACATTAATACGTCCGGTCGAGATGGACTTTACATGGAATAAGAAAACTGAGTCCGAACTTGCTGATGAGAGGCAAAAACACGCAACATTGGCGAGTCAGCTTTCGCTACTAGATAACACGGCGAAGGCTTTGGATCCCTGTCCTTATCAGTTTTTCGTTAAGTGGAAAGGCGATGGCGGGAAATCGCATCGCCATGAGTCTGACGACTGGGAAAGTGCAGCGGCATTTGGAAGGTTCAAAAGACTTTATGGTGAAGAGGATGCGTTGAATAAGCTGAGGGAAAAATACGAAAAATATTTGGCTGCTGGCTTAGCATTGGCGTTCAGCACTCATAAACGCCGTAACGTTACGAACAGTACCTCAAATCAATGGCTTTTGGTTGGATTGATACGCATCGACGAGCCTTCGACACCTGACCTTTTTCGATAGTTTTGTGATTCCCTCACAAAAACGAATACGGGTCGACGTCGAATACCACTCTCACCCCTGACGGGACTTTGACGAGGGCGCGCCAGTGCTCGATCAGGGCGGCGTGGTCGGCGGTGCGTTCCAGTTTGACCAGCAGGCGCACCCGGTGTTCGCCGCGCAGCATGGCGAAGGGGGCGGGGGCGGGGCCGAAGACGTCTGCGCCTGCTTCGGTCAGGGGGGCGGCGTTGCGGGCGAGGGCTTTGGCGATATCCCATACGGCTTCTTCTTTTTCACCGCGCACAATCACACCGACAAGACGCGCGTAGGGTGGCATGCCGCCCATGCGGCGCTCATCGGCGAGGCGCTGGCGAAAGGCGGGGGCGTCTCCGGCAAGGATGGCTTGCAGGACGGGGTGTTCCGGTTGGGCGGTTTGCAGCATGGCGCGGCCCGGCTTGTCGGCGCGGCCCGCGCGGCCCGCGACTTGGTTGAGCATCTGGAATGTCCGCTCGGAGGCGCGCAGGTCTCCGCCCATCAGTCCCAAATCCGCATCGACGACACCGACCAGGGTCAGGTTCGGAAAGTTGTGACCTTTGGCGACGATCTGCGTGCCGACGATGATGTCGGCTTTGCCGTTGGCGATGTCGATGATCTGTTGCTTGAGCGCCTTTGGATCGGGGGCCAGATCCGACGAGAGGATTTGGACATCGGCGAGCGGAAAGCGTTCCGCGGCCTCTTCGGCAATGCGCTCGACACCGGGGCCGCAGGCCGCAAGATGCTCGGTGCTTTCGCAATCGGGGCAGGCTTTGGGCGACGGCGTGCGGTGGCCGCATTGGTGGCAGATCAGCGCGCCGCCTACTTTATGCTCCACCAGCCATGCCGAGCAATTCGGACAGCCCGCGCGCCAGCCGCATTTGCGGCACAGCGTCAGGGGCGCATAGCCGCGACGGTTTAGGAAAAACAGCACCTGTTCTTTGCGGGTCAGGGCGTCGCGGGTGGCCTCGACAAGTTTCGGGGCGAGCCATGTGCCGCGCTCTGGCGCGTCGGCGCGAATGTCGAGCGCGCTGAGAAACGGCAGGATGGCATCGCCGTGGCGTTCTTTGAGGGTCAGGCGCGTGTACTTGCCCGTCTCGGCATTGATCCAGCTTTCGAGGGACGGCGTGGCGCTGGCGAGAACACAGGTTGCGCCTTCTTCCGAGGCGCGCAACACAGACAAATCGCGGGCTTGGTAGAGCACCACGTCCTCTTGTTTGTAGGATTGGTCATGCTCCTCATCCACCACGATTAGCGACAGATCGCGGTAGGGGAGAAAGAGCGCAGAGCGTGCGCCCGCAACAACTTGCGCTTCGCCGCGTGCGATGGCGCGCCATGCTTTGCGGCGGGCGGCGGGCGTGATGCCGCTGTGCCATTCGACGGGGGGTGCGCCGAAACGCTCGCGTACCCGGCGGATGAAGTCTGA
>CALGNW010000120.1 GCA_937958345.1 uncultured Neomegalonema sp.
AATTCCTCGCCTTCATGGCGGGTGAAGAATTCCAGACGATCATCCCGACAACCAACTGGATGTATCCTGCCTATGGCACGGGCGACGATTTGCCCGAAGCCTTCGACGCGCTGGTGACACCGGAAGACTCGCTAATCTTCAAACCCGAAGACACGCCCGCCATCCGGGAAGAAGCCCTCGCCGGATGGCTCGAAGCCCTAAGCAAGTAAGTGAGACGACCTTACACCGCCCCGCACGAAGATGCGGGGTCTCGATCCGCTTGGCTTATGCCTAACCCTACCGAACTTCGGAGTTCCGGGTCTTCGCCCGGGACGGCGGTTCTGTGACTCCCCCCCTCCCCCTTCGCGTCACCCTCGGCGGTACCATCGCGCTGGCCCTGATCCGTGCCTTGACCCTTGGCGCATTGGCCGTTGTCGGGCTGCGCGGCGGCGAAGCGGGCGGGCTGACCACGCCAGACCTGCGCGCGCTCACCTTCACCCTAAAACAAGCATTCCTTTCGGCGGCACTGTCCGTCCTCCTCGCGATCCCGCTCGCCCGTGCCCTCGCGAGGCGGCGGTTTTTCGGGCGTGACCTGCTGACCAGCCTACTCGGCGCGCCCTTTCTCTTGCCTGTCATCGTCGCGATCTTAGGAGTCATCGCAGTTTGGGGACGCTCCGGCTGGATTGCAGATGCGATGGCGGTGACGGGTCTTGGGCGGTTGAATGTCTATGGGATGCCCGGCGTGTTGATCGCGCATGTCTTCTTTAATCTGCCCCTCGCCGCACGGCTTATCCTGCAAGGCTTTTCCGAGTTACCGCCCGAACGCTGGCGCGTCGCGGCACAGCTTGGCATCGAGGGGTCCGCCCTCTTTCGCCTCGTGGAATGGCCCGCAATCCGTGCCAGCGCACCCGGCGCATTCGCGCTCGTTTTCCTCGTCTGTGCGACCAGCTTTGCGGTTGCCCTCGCCCTTGGCGGCGGACCGCGCGCAACGACACTCGAACTCGCGATATTCGAGGCGGCAAGTTACGATTTCGACTTGGGCCGCGCTGCGCTTTTAGCCGGGGTTCAGTTTGCGGTCTGCGCGATTGCCGCGCTCCTAGCCTTCGCGGCGCAGGCGCCGGTGGCATCCTCCCCCGGCGCATTGACCCAGATCGAGCGGTGGGATGGCCGGTCATTTCGGGCGCGCGCAGGGGACGGAGCCGTCATAGGGGCGGTGTGCCTGTTTCTAGGCGCACCCATGCTGGCTGTGGTCCTGCGCGGGATTGCCGGGCTGGACGATCTCGGGCCGCAAGTCTGGGCAGCGGCAGGGCGCAGTATGATCGTCGCGGCGGCGGCGGTCATCTTGACGCTGGCTCTTTCAACCGGACTGGCCGCGCTGATCGTGGCCCTGCAAACACGCGGATCGCGCACCGCTGCACGCCTGGCCGACCTGGCGGGTCTGCTGCCCATCGCAGCATCGCCCTTTGTAATCGGCATCGCGTTTGTGATCATCCTGCGCCCCGTTACCGACCCATTCGCACTCGCCCTGCCTCTGACCGCCATCGTGAACGCGGCGATGGCGACGCCCTTTGCCCTGCGCATTCTGATCCCCGCCATTCGCATCGCCCATGACGATCATGGCCGGCTTGCGGATTCGCTGGGCCTTACCGGATGGACCCGCCTGCGGGTGCTGTACTGGCCGCGCGTGAGACAGCCGATGGGTTTCGCGGCGGGCCTGTCGGGTGCGCTGGCGATTGGAGATTTGGGCGTGATCGCGCTTTTCTCCACGCCTGACTCGCCCACGCTGCCCCTGTTGATGCACCTATTGGCGACCAGCCGTCAGGTCGACGCCGCACATGGCGCAGCCTTGGTTCTCATCGCGCTCTCATTCGGTGTATTCTGGTTTTTCGATTGGCTGGGGAGGCGTTCGTGATCGAGGTTCAAGAGGCGGTTATCAGGCGCGGATCGTTCGAATTGCACGCGTCGCTGTCTGTCCCTGCGGGCGCGATCTGTGCCGTGATCGGCCCGTCCGGCTCGGGCAAATCCACGTTGCTGGAGGCGATGGCAGGTTTCATCCCGATGGCATCGGGCAGCATGCGGATTGCCGGCACCGAAATTTCGGCACTGACGCCATCCGACAGACCGCTGACCCTGCTTTTTCAAAACAACAATCTGTTTCCGCATCTGAGCGTCGAACAAAATGCCGGCTTGGGCCTGCGGCCCGCCTTGTCGTTATCCGTCGACGAAAAACGCGCGGTGGCCGATGTGCTGAGCGAGGTTGGATTGGGTGATCTGGGCGCACGCCTGCCCGCCGAACTGTCCGGCGGGCAAAGGCAACGCGCAGCACTGGCTCGGGCTTTACTGCGGGACCGTCCCGTGCTGTTGCTGGACGAACCCTTCGCGGCGCTTGGGCCGGCCCTGCGCGACGAAATGCTCGGGCTGATTGACCGCTTGGTTTTGCGCCGCGAGATGGCCGTCCTGATGATCACCCACGCACCTGAGGAGGCCCGCGCAGTTGCAGGCCTCACCGCCGTTTGTGCCCACGGACGCATTGACGGGGCGCACGAGACATCAAAAGTCTTCGCGAACCCGACGCCCGAATTGTCGGCATATCTCGGATAGCGCGCCCGTCCCCGGCAAACATCGCCGGGACGGGCGGGGTTATTCGGCTGCCTTCTTGGCAACTTCGCCAGCGGCCAGCAAAGCGCCCAGCCCGTCTTCCAACGTCGTTTCAGCCTTCAGGCCAAGCAACTGATGCATCCGCGCCGGCGTTCCGAGAGAGTCTTTAATATCGCCGTCCCGCGGCGGCCCGTGCGAAATCGCGGCATCCGTTCCGGTCAGCGACTTGATCGTCTCGGCCAGTTTTTTAACCGTCACGGCCTGTCCGGTACAGAAGTTGATCGGATCAAACCGCGCCTTCTCGCCCGCTGCCTGCGCGGTCATCATCCGGTCCATTGATGCGAGCAGGCCCGCAACAACGTCACCGACATAGATAAAATCGCGGGTTTGATCGCCATCGCCGTTGATCGTGACCGGCTGCCCTTGGGACAAGCGATCCGCAAATATCGAAATCACGCCGGAATACGGCGAGGATGGGTCCTGACCGGGGCCATAAACATTGAAGAACCGGCACGCCGTACTGGGCAGATCGAACAGGTCGGCGGCGGCGCTCGCATGCAACTCGCCGCTCAGCTTATCGGCCCCATAGGGCGACATCGGCTGTTTCGGGGCATCCTCGGTGATCGGCATAACCTCTGCCGCACCATAGATGGCGGCGGACGACGCCCATGCGACGGGCAACGGCTTGCCCGCCCCGTCCCGCGCAGCCTCAAACACCGTCACCGTCCCGTACAGATTCGTCCGGTGCGACTCCCGCCATGCAATGTTGCACCGCTCTACCGACGCAATCGCGGCCAGATGAAAAACACCGCTTGCACCGTCCACGGCACGCGCAACCGCGTCCGCATCGGCAATATCCCCGACAATGACTTCGGCTTCGGCGGGCGGAGCGTCGCGCCGCCCTGTGGACAGATCATCTATGATCCTCACACGGTCGCCGCGCCGGATCAAAGCAGCAGCAAGGTGGGCTCCGATAAAGCCACAGCCCCCGGTTATCGTGAACAGACGGTTGTTTTCCATAACTCGGCATCCTCAGTTGATGACCTGAGAATGGGACACAGCAAATAACATTCCGTATGCGCGACATCGCCTATCGCGTAAATATTTCAACTTTTCAATATCGTACGACGTCTGCCTCTGCATGAATTACGGGCACTCCACGCTTAAGCCTGGCAGCGGAAGAACAACTTTTACGTCCAGTTGTTGCAAGTTGTTAATCGTTTTCACTTCACTTGAGGATCATTCTGTCTGCTCTGGCGAAGTCGCGCCGGTCAGTTTATCGTGCAGCGCACAATTTATGCTTCGGAAGGCCCATCGATGACGAAATCTACCGCCGTCTGCCTGCTTGCAGCGGGAAAAGGAACCCGGATGCGGTCCGACCTTCCCAAAGTTTTACACAAAATTGCCGATCTGCCGATGCTCGGTCACGCGCTCAACAGCGCAAAGGGATGCGCACCTTCGCGCGCCGTCATTGTAACTGGCCATCAGGCAGAGCGGGTGGCTGACGCCGCAACAAAGTTGTCGCCTGACGCCGTGTGCGTGGTTCAGGAACCTCAGCACGGAACCGGCCATGCTGTTTTGCAGGCAAAAGAGGCGTTGGCCGGCTTTGACGGCGACGTGTTTGTTCTGTTTGCAGACACCCCCCTGATCCGTCCTGAAACACTTGTAGCGATGGCCGAGGCACGCAATACGGGCGCTGCGGTTGTCGTGCTGGGCTTCGAGGCGGCAGAACCCGGCGGATATGGCCGGTTGATCGAAGGCGCAGACGGCTTGGACAAAATTGTCGAGGCAAAGGATGCATCGCCCGATGAATTGGCCGTGACCCTCTGCAACTCGGGGGTCATGTGCGTCGACAGCATCACACTTTTTAAGCTGTTGGACCGCGTGACAAACGACAATGCGAACGGCGAATACTATCTCACCGATATCGTCGGCCTTGCGCGCGGGGACGGCCTGCCCTGCGCTGTGGTCCGCTGCGACGAAGAGGAAACCCTCGGCGTCAACAGCCGCGTTGATCTGGCAGCTGGCGAGGCCGCATTTCAACAGCGCGCACGCACGGCTGCAATGGTCGCCGGCGTGACCCTCACAGCCCCGGAAACCGTCTCGTTTTCCCATGACACCGTGCTCGGGCAGGATGTGATCGTTGAACCGAATGTTGTGTTCGGTCCGGGGGTCACCGTCGAAAGCGGCGCGACAATCCGGGCCTTTTCGCATCTCGAGGGTTGTTCGGTCGCTTCGGGCGCGATCATCGGGCCCTACGCCCGCCTGCGCCCCGGCGCGGATATCGGCCCCAGCGCGCGGATCGGCAACTTCGTCGAGGTTAAGAACGCCACATTTGCGGCTGGCGCTAAGGCTAACCATCTAAGCTACATCGGGGACGCAACGGTCGGCGCGAAGGCGAACATCGGCGCGGGAACGATCACCTGCAACTACGACGGCTATCTGAAGCATCGCACGGAAATCGGGGCAGACGCCTTTATCGGATCAAATACCGCCTTGGTTGCACCTGTCAGTGTCGGGTCACGCGCAACGGTTGCCGCCGGGTCGGTCATCGTTGAAAAAGTCGGCGACGACGATCTCGCCCTCGCGCGAGGGCGGCAGGTCAATAAAAG
The DNA here is from genome assembly GCA_937958345.1 of uncultured Neomegalonema sp. Classification (GTDB taxonomy): domain Bacteria; phylum Pseudomonadota; class Alphaproteobacteria; order Rhodobacterales; family Rhodobacteraceae; genus JAHDDY01. Next base: position 5,190 of record CALGNW010000120.1, read on the forward strand.
CGGTTTGGCCGCCCGCCTCCGTCAGGCATTGGCGGAATCGAAGGAAAAACTTAAGGATTCTTGAACCATGTGACGGCATGGCTTGTGAATATTGTGCCGGAAATACCTCCTGAAATCAGGAGAACGAGCAAAGTGCCGGATATGGCCGGAAAATGTAACGGTCGTCACAAGGCATCCGTTAAACGAAGAGGCTGGAGAGTAAAATGTGTGGAATTGTTGGCGTTCTTGGCAGTAGCCCGGCGGCCCCGATCATTGTAAACGCCCTGCGGCTGCTCGAATATCGCGGATACGACTCCGCCGGTGTCGCGACCTTGCACGAGGGCACACTGGATCGCCGCCGCGCGGTCGGCAAGCTCAATGCCCTCGCAGAGCTTTTGGTTGACAACCCGATCGAGGGCTCCATCGGCATCGGTCACACACGATGGGCAACTCACGGTGCGGTGACGGAAACCAACGCTCACCCTCACTCGGTCGGCAAAGTCGCGGTTGTCCATAACGGCATTATCGAAAACTTCAGGGAACTGCGCGAGATGCTCACGGCAACGGGCCGGACTTTCGTGACACAGACCGACACCGAAACCGTCGCACAGCTTTGCGATCACTTTATGAGCCAAGGACTGTCCCCTCAGGACGCTGCCGGGGCGACGATTGCAAAACTGGAAGGCGCGTTCGCGCTGGCCATCCTTTTTGATGGTGAAGAGGATCTGATGGTCGCCGCGCGCAAGGGCTGTCCTCTCGCGATCGGATATGGCGACGGCGAAATGTTCGTTGGTTCCGATGCTGTTGCGCTCGCACCGATGACAAACCGCGTTTGCTTTATCGAGGAAGGCGACTGGGCCGTCCTGACGCGCGCAGGCGCGACAATTTATGACGCCAGCGGTGCGTTGGTGAACCGCGAAGTCCGTGTCGTCAGCGTTTCTCCGGTTCTGGCTGAAAAAGGCGAATACCGCCACTTCATGGCCAAAGAAATCCACGAACAGCCCAGCGTCGTGGGCTATACGCTCGGCGCATATCTGAACGAGGACCGCGACGGAATCGCGGATGTCCTCTCGGATCTCGATTTTGCGAATGCGTCGCGCCTGACGATTGTCGCCTGCGGAACCGCGTCCTACGCGGGCGAGGTCGCCAAGTACTGGTTCGAGCAAATCGCCCGCCTGCCGGTCGAGGTCGATATCGCGTCCGAATTCCGCTATCGCACCCCGCCGATGCCGAAGGACGGCATTGCATTGTTCGTCTCCCAATCAGGCGAGACAGCTGATACCCTCGCGGCACTCCAATACGCGAAATCCCAAGGCCAAAAGATCGTCTCGATTGTGAACGTCGCGGAATCGACCATCGCACGCGCCTCGGATGTTGTTCTCCCGACCCATGCCGGTCCCGAAGTCGGGGTCGCCTCGACCAAGGCATTCACCTGCCAGCTCACCGTCCTCGCAGCCATAACCATCGCGGCCGCACGTCAGCGGGGCACGATTGACGCTGCCGAGGAGACAAGACTGGTGCGCACATTGTCCGAAGTGCCGCGCCTCTTGTCCGAAGCCATCGCGCTGGAAGACAAAACCATTCCGCTGTCGAACGAACTGTCGAAGGCGACCGACGTGCTGTATCTGGGCCGCGGCGCGATCTTCCCGCTCGCGATGGAGGGCGCGCTAAAGCTCAAGGAGATCAGCTACATCCACGCTGAGGGCTATGCGTCCGGCGAATTAAAGCACGGACCGATTGCCCTGATCGACGAACAAATGCCGGTTGTCGTGCTCGCGCCGCGCGACGCCGTTTTCGAGAAAACTGTCTCGAATATGCAAGAGGTGATGGCACGCGGCGGCAAGGTCTTGCTGGTTTCGGACGAAGCCGGCATTGCCGAGGCGGGCGAAGGGTGCTGGCGGACATTGCAAATGCCGACCTGCGATCCTTTTATCGCGCCGATCATCTACGCTGCACCGACACAGTTCATTGCCTATCACACGGCTGTTGCCAAAGGCACCGATGTCGATCAACCGCGTAATCTGGCCAAGTCTGTCACAGTAGAGTAAGCCGATAAAGCGGGTGGAAAAATTCCAAACCTGACGCGCAAAGGGCGGCGCGTACCGACCGAGAATCGTCGGGCAACGAAAGAGGACACCATGAGCGGTGAAAGCAGACTGTTCGGTACTGATGGCATTCGCGGGCGCGCCAATGCCTATCCGATTACCGCCGAAGTTGCGTTAAAAGTCGGGATGGCCGCCGGGCGCTATTTTACGCGCGGCGACCACAAGCACAAGGTCGTCATCGGCAAGGATACGCGGCGGTCTTCCTATATGCTGGAAAGCGCACTGACGGCTGGTTTTACGTCAATGGGTTTTGCTGTGACGACTATGGGTCCGATCCCGACACCCGCTGTTGGTATGCTGGTTAAAAGCCTGCGCGCTGATCTCGGCGTGATGATCTCCGCCTCGCACAACCTTCACCACGATAACGGCATCAAGCTTTTCGGCCCTGACGGCTTTAAGCTTTCCGATGACGTCGAGGACGTGATCGAGGCATACATGAAGGCCGATATTTCGGAATTCCTCGCTGATCCGACGCTGATGGGCAACCACCGACGCTTGGAGACCGGGCGTGCCCGCTATATCGAGTTCGCGAAATCGACGATCCCCCGGGCCATGAACTTTGAGGGCTTGAAAATCGTCGTGGATGCCGCAAACGGAGCCGCCTACCGCACTGCACCCAACATGCTCTGGGAGCTCGGCGCAGAGATCATACCGATTGGCGTCTCACCAAACGGCCTGAACATCAATGATGGCTGCGGATCGACGAGCACCCAACTCGCTCAGGATACCGTAGTTGCCGAAAAGGCCGACCTCGGCATCTGCCTCGATGGTGACGCGGACCGCGTGCACATCATCGACAACACCGGCAAGCTGGTTGACGGCGACCAGATCATGGCGCTGATCACACGCAGCTGGGCACGGCAGGGAAGGCTTCGCGGCGGCGGTCTGGTCACGACAGTCATGTCAAACCTCGGTTTGGAAAGACTGCTCGCCTCGGAGGGACTGGACACAATCCGCACGAAAGTTGGCGACCGCTATGTCGTCGAGGCAATGCGCAACGGCGATTACAATGTCGGCGGCGAACAATCCGGCCACGTGGTTCTCTCGGACTTTGTGACGACCGGAGACGGTACGATTACCGCGCTTCAGGTTTTGTCCGAGATTATCGAATCCGGCAAACCGGCAGCCGAACTTTGCCACCAGTTCGAACCGCTGCCGCAGCTCCTGCAAAACGTTCGCTTCCAGCGCGGACAAACACCGCTCGCCACCGATGCCGTCAAAGCGGCGATTGCGGACGGCGAGGCACGTCTTGACGGTCATGGCCGCTTGCTGATCCGCGAAAGCGGGACCGAGCCGGTGATCCGCGTGATGGGCGAAGGCGAAGATCCCGAGGCGGTTAAATCTGTCGTCGCCGATATCTGCAGCGAAATTGAAACCGCCGTCGCTTAAATCGCTTTTCGATCATCCGAAGCATAAAGTGTCAGGAAATGCGCGTCGCTTGGTGCAATTCCTGACACGCTAAATTCGCAAACCGCTCTACGCGACCGCCCCGTCGGGCCGGATGACGCTTGCGCCGCCCATGTATTTTTGCAGCACGTCCGGGATTGCAATAGAGCCGTCTTCGCGCTGGCCGTTCTCCATCACCGCAATCAGACACCGGCCCACCGCAAGGCCCGAACCGTTGAGAGTGTGCACGTATTCAGGCTTGGCCTTGCCACCATCTTCCGCATCGGGGCGCCAGCGGGCATTCATCCGGCGGGACTGAAAATCACCGCAAGTCGAACAACTTGAAATCTCGCGATAGGTATCCTGACCGGGCATCCACACCTCGATGTCATAGGTCTTGCGCGCACCAAATCCCATATCACCGGTACAGAGAACCACGGTGCGATAGGCCAGACCGAGCGATTCCAGAATACCCTCGGCGCAGCGGCGCATCCGCTCAAGTTCGGCGTCGGATTGATCGGGTTTGCAGATCGTCACCATCTCGACCTTTTCGAACTGGTGCTGGCGCAACATACCGCGTGTATCTTTTCCCGCACTGCCCGCCTCGGAGCGGAAACATTGGGTATGCGCGGTATAGCGGCGGGGCAGATAGCTTTCTTCGACAATCGCGCCCGAGACGATGTTGGTCAGCGTAACCTCGGCGGTCGGGATCAGCCACCAGCCATTGGTCGTGCGATAGCTGTCTTCCGCAAACTTCGGCAGTTGCCCCGTCCCCAGCATTGCCTCGTCGCGGACAAGCACGGGCGTCCAAACTTCGGTCAGGTCATTGTGGTCGACATGGGTGTCGAGCATGAATTGCGCCAGCGCACGGTGCAGCCGCGCCAGTGCGCCCGACAGCAGCATAAACCGCGCACCCGAAAGCTTGGCCGCCGCCTCAAAATCCATGCAGCCCATCGCTTCGCCCAGATCGAAATGCTGTTTCGGCTCAAAACCAAGCGCGGGCGGTGTCCCCCATTTTTTGTCTTCGATATTATCGGCTTCGTCCGCACCATCGGGAATGTCGTCACGCGGCAGGTTGGGAATCTGCATTAAAGCATCGCGCAAAGCCGCATCCGCTTCGCCGGTTTCAGCCTCCAATGCAGCAATACGTTCTTTGCTGTCCGATACGAGGGCACGCAAACGCTCGAATTCCGCATCGTCTCCCGATGCCTTCGCCGCGCCAACCGCCTTAGACGCAGCATTGCGCTCGGCCAGTAGATTTTCAGACTGTGTAACCAACGCGCGGCGCTTTTCATCCAGCGCCAACAGCGATGCCGATTGCGGCGCAACCTTGCGCCGGGCAAGAGCGGCATCAAAGGCGGCGGGATCGTCGCGAACAAGGCGAATGTCGTGCATGGGCTTAGCCTGTACTTGGTGCGGGTTTGGGGACGGTATACCGTCCCGTCCCCCGCTTGTCATGCGGCGGGTTCGGCATGTGGCATCGGCAGGCGCTGCGATCAGGCGCAGGCATACCCTTTGATCAGGAACTGTCCATCGGGCTGCTGGACGAACTCAACCTGACTCGGGCTCATGCCCTCGGGGCATTGTTCCTCGGCAGCAGCAAAGCACGCCTTTTGCTCGGCGCTGCCGCTCAACACCGGACTGGGGCAGGAAAAGCCTGTTGAGAACGGATTCAGCGCGGACGGGACGGACCCGCTGCCGCTGCTATCGCCCGCAGGCTCACCGCCGCAACCGGCTAACAAAAAACACGAAACTACAAAAATCGGCTTCATCGGACTCTCCGCATCGTAAAATGCCCGCATCAACCGGATTGCGCGCAGGCGGATTAGAGTGAAATACGATGAACAGACGGTAAATGATGACAGCCGTCCGGGTAACGCTAGGAGACTATGCGTTAACGGCACACCCGTCTTTCTTGCAGTGCAGCACGATTTATATTGCGATGCAGCATCAAATCGTTAATTCTGTGTCCAACGGCGTTGATCTCATCCTCCCAGATGCAACGTCAAAACTGATACCCCCGTCTGCGAGTCAGGCGGGGGTTTTTTCTTTCTGCGCGCTGTGATTACCGTGCGCCACCGATCAGCGACGTTATGGTTTCAGCAGCTTTTCTGACCTTCGGGCCTGTCTCTGCAACGGCGCGATCGCTAAAGCGGGCGGCAGGGCCGGAAACCGAAACACCCGCCATCGCCTCGCCAAAGGCATTGAAGATCGGTGCCGCGACACAGCGCATGCCTAGATGCCGTTCTTCGTCGTCAAAGGCCCAGCCGCGCTCGCGCGACGCCTCCAAATCGGAAAACAGGTCATCCGGCGACGTAAGTGTCCGCTCGGTAAATTCCTCCAATCCTTTGCGTTGGAGAATTTTCTCGACCTCTGGCGGTGAAAGCTCTGCCAGCATCGCCTTTCCGATTCCCGACGCATGCATGGCACTTCTGGCCCCCGGCGGGAAAAACGCGCGGATCGGATGCGCGGTTTCGACCTGACTGACAAAGACAACGTCGCCGTCATCGCCGATAGCCAGGTTTGCGGTCTCACCGGTTTCCTCCATCAGCCCCAGCATCGTTTCGCGGCTCGCCTCCACCAGATTGGTCCGCTGGGTAAACGCACTTCCGATCCGAAACGCCTCGACGCCGATCATCCAATCCTGCGTTGCCTCGTCAAAATCCGCAAACCCGTGTCTTTGCATCGTGTTCAGCAGGCGATAGGCCGATGAGGGCGGCATCCCGATTCTCATTGAAAGATCCGTCAGCGTTGCCCGGGACTCCTTGGCCAGAACGCTCAACAGCGTCAGCCCCCGGTCGAGCGCCTGCACGGTCGCGCCCTGTCCTTCGGGGCCAGCAGATTTTGGCCGCCCGCGCGATCGCTTTTTGACTTCTTCCATCACCGGCCCTCCGCACTATCCAAGACGCTGCCTTGTAGCCATATCAGGCAAAACTATTCCAGAAATATTTTTCCATATATATTTCAATCTGAAAATTGAAAAATCAAATAATAAATTATATCAATAATTTACAAATTTGTTTTTTATAATGAAATATTATTTCAGAAAAATTGCAACCCCTGCAAAACCCGATATGCTGATCCCAACAGCGAAACAGAGGTGGAGGGACTAGCGATGAACAACCAGAACCCGGTCTTTATTCCAGGCCCGACGAACATTCCCGATCGTCTGCGTCATGCGATGGCCGTGCAGACCACGGATCACCGCGCGCCCGATTTTGTCGAGCTGCTCAAACCTGTTCTCGAGGACACCAAGAAAGTCTTCAAAACCACAACAGGCACTGTCATCACCTTTCCGGCCAGCGGCACGGGCGGTTGGGAGGCTGCGATCACAAACACTCTGTCCGCCGGAGACAAAGTTCTGATCGCCCGCTACGGCATGTTCTCTCATCGCTGGATTGATCTTTGCCAGCGGCACAAGCTCGACGTTGAAGTCATCGAATGCGAGTGGGGCAGCGGCGCGCCCGCCGATCTTTTTGCCGAACGTCTGAATGCCGATAAGGCTCACGAGATAAAGGCACTGCTCGTGACGCATAACGAAACCGCAACCGGTGTCAAAAGCGACATCGGCGCGGTCCGTTTTGCTCTGGATGCCGCGAACCATCCCGCATTGCTATTTGTCGATTGCGTCAGCTCGCTTGCGTCAATCGATTTTCGAATGGACGAATGGGGCGTCGATGTCGCCGTGTCGGGCTCACAAAAGGGCTTTATGCTCGCAACCGGAATGGCCATCCTCGGGGTCAGCGAAAAGGCATTGGCGGCAGCTGACGCCGCCGACCTGCCCCGCACCTTTTTCGACTTCCGCGATATGGCACAATCCAATGCGAGCGGCGGTTTTCCTTACACGCCGCCCTTGCAACTGTTCCACGGCATGCGCGCCAGCCTCGACATGCTTTTGGGCGAGGGTCTGGAGAACGTCTTCGCCCGCCACCATCGCATCGCCGAGGGCGTCCGCGCGGCGGTTGGGGCTTGGGGGCTGTCCCTATGCGCAAAAACTCCGGACCTTTATTCAGATACCGTCAGCGCGATTTACGTCCCGCAGGGGTTCGACAGCAACACGCTGGTCAATCACGCTTTTGATGCCTACGATGTGTCCTTCGGGGTAGGTCTGGGAGAAATGTCAGGTAAAGCCTTCCGTATAGGCCATCTCGGGTCGCTTTCAGACGTGATGGCCCTGTCAGGTTTGGCAACAATCGAAATGGCGATGGCTGATTTGAACTATCCGGTTGAAATCGGATCAGGCGTTGCTGCCGCGCAGGAATACTACCGAAAAACGAACGCCTTCGGCTTAAAGAAAGCCGCGTGAGGAAACAGATGACCGAGATGTATATTCCGACCTATGACGACGTGAAGGCAGCGCACGAGCGCATCAGGCCGCATATCCACGAAACGCCCGTCCTGACCTCCAGCTACTTCAACGAGCTGACCGGCGCCGATCTGTTTTTCAAATGCGAGAACTTTCAAAAGGCGGGGGCCTTTAAGGTGCGCGGGGCATCAAACGCGGTGTTCGGCCTCAGCGACGAACAGGCGGCGAAGGGTGTTGCAACCCACTCGTCGGGCAACCACGGCCTTTCGCTCAGCTATGCGGCGGGCCGTCGGGGCATCCCGGTTTCCGTCGTCGTACCGCGCACCGCGCCTGAAGCCAAGAAAGAGGCGATGCGCGGATATGGCGCGACCGTTGTAGAATGCGAGCCATCAACAACATCGCGCGAGGCTGTCTTTGCCGATGTTGTTGCCAAAAGCGGTGCGGACTTTGTGCATCCCTATAACGATCACCGAGTCATTGCGGGTCAGGCAACCTGCTCGAAGGAATTCATGCAGCAGACCGACGGCCTTGATGCCATCGTCGCACCGATCGGCGGGGGTGGCATGATCTCGGGGACATGTCTGACGCTGTCGAACATCGCACCAGAAACCGAAATTTATGCAGCAGAGCCAAAAAACGCCGACGACGCCTATCGCTCGTTTAAGGCCGGTCACATCATCGCGGATGACGCGCCGGAGACGATTGCGGACGGTCTGAAAGTGCCGCTGAAAGAACGGACATGGCACTTCGTTTCAAACCATGTCACCGATATCTTGCTTGCGACAGAACAAGAGATCATCGACGCCATGTACCTGACATGGCAGCGGATGAAGATTGTCATTGAACCGTCTTGCGCCGTGCCTCTCGCCACGATTCTCAAAAACCGCGAAGTTTTTGCAGGCAAGCGCGTCGGCGTTATCATCACCGGCGGAAACGTCGATCTGAAAAAGCTTCCCTGGATGCACAGCTAACGGAGAGAAATTATGAACGCCTTTTCGAAAATCGAAGATTATGAAGTCGGCTACAACATACCTGCTGCTGTCGGCATGGACGAATCCGAAATTCAAACGCCCTGCCTTGTGATCGACCTCGACGCAATGGAACGCAACATCAAAAAGATGGGCAACTTCGCCAAAGAGATGGGCGTGCGCCATCGCAGCCACGGCAAGATGCACAAGTCCGTGGATGTGCAAAAAATTCAGCAAGAACTCGGCGGCGCTTGCGGTGTTTGCTGTCAAAAAGTGTCAGAGGCCGAGGCCTTCGCCCGCGGCGGCATCAAGGACGTACTCGTTTCTAATCAGGTCCGCGACCCCGCCAAAATCGACCGCCTCGCCCGTATTCCGAAACTCGGCGCGCGCGCGCTTTGCTGTGTCGATGACATCGAGAATGTGGCGGACTTGTCGGCTGGCGCAAAAAAGCACGGCACTGAAATCGAATGCCTGGTTGAAATCGACTGCGGCGCGGGTCGCTGCGGCGTGACCACGACCGAAGCTGTGGTCAAAATCGCAAAAGCCATTGATGCGGCAGACAACCTGAAATTCTCGGGCATCCAAGCCTATCAGGGCGCGATGCAGCACATGGATCTCTATTCGGACCGCAAGGAAAAACTGGATGCGGCCATCGCCCAGGTTAGCGACGCTGTGAATGGTCTGAAAAGCAATGGTCTGGACTGTGATATCGTTGGCGGCGGCGGCACAGGATCGTACTATTTCGAAAGCAATTCCAATGTTTACAACGAGCTTCAGTGCGGCTCGTACGCCTTCATGGACGCCGACTATGGCCGTATCCTTGATGAAAACGGCAAGCGGATCGACGATGGAGAATGGGAAAACGCGCTATTCATCCTGACCACCGTGATGAGCCATTCCAAGGCGGACAAGGCCATCGTTGACGCCGGACTGAAGGCGCAGTCAGTCGATAGTGGCCTGCCGTTCATCTACGGCCGCGATGACGTCGAATACATGAAGTGCTCAGATGAGCACGGCGTCGTCGCCGACCCCAATGGGGCGCTAAGCGTCAACGACAAGCTAAAGCTTGTGCCCGGTCACTGCGATCCGACCTGCAATGTGCACGACTGGTATGTTGGCGTGCGCGGCGGCAAAGTTGAAACCGTCTGGCCCGTATCCGCACGCGGCAAGGCATACTGACC
>CALGNW010000121.1 GCA_937958345.1 uncultured Neomegalonema sp.
CCGGCCGACAAGGTTCTGACGTGATGACCCGCGAGCCGCTCCAAACCTAAAGCTTCGAGCGCGAAAGGAACTTGCGATGATGGCGCGCCGTAGATCTCTGCCCAAAAAAGCAACGTTTCCGTAACCGTCAAAGCGGTCTTCACAGCATCCAGATGCCCAGTGTACAGCACCTGCATCTGAAAATCCGCGCGGTCGGCAGCTAAGCAAACCCCGCCAAATCTTGCATCACCGGAATCAGCCCTCAACAATCCCGCAAGGATACGCAGCAGCGTTGACTTACCCGCGCCGTTCGGTCCGGCAAGGATCAACGCCTCGCCTGCCTGAACCTCCACGCTCAGCCCCTCGAAAACAGTCCGACCGGCGCGCACGCATCTCAGATTTTCGATCAACAAATCCATATCGACTGCTTAACGAAGCTGGCGCGAACCGCAAAGCCCAAGCGCGCTGTTGTCACTAATCCGTGTCGGAAACTGCAATAGCCGGTGGTGTATTTCCCAGAATCAGAAAAATTGATAGTTTTTTAATCATCAAAATTTTTTAGCCTATTTATTAATCACGTTATTCGAGTTTCCAGCGAGAGAGAAAGCCTAAAAATTCAATTTTATTATTTAATATCATAGCTTTAAATCCAAATCCCTATTTGGCATCAATCGTGAAAGCACCTTAACCATATGAAGCGCGGCGTCGCGTTTCTGCATTGTGTGGTGACACGCTAGGAGAGGGACCGAATGAAGCTCATCATCGCTATTATCAAACCCTTCAAACTCGAAGAAGTCCGGGAAGCCCTGACAAAAATCGGCGTGCAAGGGCTCGTCGTAACAGAAGGCAAGGGTTTCGGCCGCCAATCCGGCCATACCGAAATCTATCGCGGCGCAGAATACGCTGTGACCTTCGTACCAAAGTTGAAACTCGAACTGGTCGTTCAGGACACACTGGTCGGCCCCGCGACCGAGGCTATCGCTACAGCCGCAAAAACAGGTCGCATCGGCGACGGCAAGATTTTCGTTCTGCCGGTCGATTCCGCCATGCGCATCCGGACGGCTGAAAGCGGGGAGGACGCACTATGACCCGCATTTCTCCGATACGGCTCGATGATTTTAGAGGAACTAATCCGATGAACAAGACGCTACTCCTCGGCGCCGCCACGGCCCTGACTTTCCTCGCAATGCCAGCCTCCGCGCAAGATTCAGGGGGAGGCGTACCGGCGGACTCTGTATTCGTATTCAACACGCTTCTGTTTTTGATCGGCGGCTTCCTCGTCATGTGGATGGCCGCTGGGTTTGCGATGCTCGAGGCGGGTCTGGTCCGTTCCAAGAACGTTTCGATGCAATGTACTAAAAACATTGCGCTTTTCTCACTGGCCGGAATTATGTTTACGCTGGTCGGTTACAACGTGCTCTATCCGGGCGACGGCAACTGGCTCTACGAGGGCTGGGTTGGCAATCCGTCGGTGAAGGACATCAAGCTGCTTGATGAGGCGGGCAACCCGACTGTTGCTGCCGGTGACGGCTACTCATCAGGTTCGGATTTCTTTTTCCAGCTCATGTTCTGCGCTGCGACCGCGTCGATTGTTTCGGGCACGCTCGCTGAACGGATCAAACTTTGGCCGTTTCTCATCTTCACGGCTATTCTGACGGGCCTCATCTATCCGATCGTTGCATCGTGGCAGTGGGGCGGCGGCGTTCTTTCGGCTGCCGGTTTCTCGGATTTTGCCGGTTCGACGCTGGTTCACTCGACGGGCGGTTGGGCCGCTCTGGCAGGGGCAATCCTGCTCGGCGCACGTCGGGGTAAGTTCCGCGATGGGCAAGTCCATCCGATGCCCGGTTCAAGCATGCCGCTCGCGACGCTGGGCACGTTCATTCTCTGGCTCGGTTGGTTCGGCTTTAACGGCGGATCACAGCTCGCGCTTGGTTCGATCGCCGATGCGGACGCGGTGAGTCAAATCTTCGCAAACACCAATATTGCCGCATCAGGCGGCGCGTTGGCAGCAATGGTCCTGACTCAACTGTTATACGGGAAAGTCGACCTGACCATGGTCCTCAACGGCGCACTGGCCGGTCTGGTTTCGATTACAGCCGAACCGCTCGCGCCGACGATGATCGAGGCGATGCTGATTGGTGCTATCGGCGGCGTAATCGTGGTCTTCGCGGTTCCTCTGCTCGACAAGATGCGAATTGACGATGTGGTAGGTGCAATTCCCGTTCACCTGCTGGCCGGTATCTGGGGTACGATTGCCGTTGCGTTCAATACGCAAACCGAGATTTCGGAAGGCGTCGCACGCACCATGTCCGAGCAGGTAATGGTTCAGCTCTACGGTATCGGTCTGGTTGGTCTGTTCACCTTCGCCGTTAGCTTCATGCTGTTCCTAATTCTCAAGCTGTTCGTCGGCATCCGTGTCAGCGAGGAAGACGAGTACATCGGCCTTGATGCCGCGGAAATCGGAATCGAAGCCTATCCCGAGTTCGGAAAGGGATCTCAGTCCCTCTAAGGTCTCTTTCCGGCCCGCTCCCGATCAGCGTTTTCGGGAGCGGGTAAATTTTACACTTCTACGCTCCAACCTCCAACGCTCAAACTATGAAACCCGAAGCCGCGTGCTTCGGGTTTTTTTTATGCAACTCCCAAAATCATATCCGACGCCTTCTCTGCGATCATAATGATTGCGGCATTCGTGTTGCCCGACACCAGACGCGGCATAACCGACCCGTCCACCACGCGTAAGCCTTCGACGCCATTCACGCGCAGGTCAGGTGACAACACATCGTCCTCGCGCGGCCCCATGGCGCACGTGCATGTCGGGTGGTAGAGCGTCGTACCAAAAGACCGGCAATAATCCAAAAGCGCCTCGTCGCTCGACACGTCTGGTCCCGGTATCACCTCGCGCTTGGCAAAGGCGCTCATCGGGTCCGCATTCAAAACCCGGCGCAGGTATTTCAGCGCGGCAACATTAGTGTCGCGATCATAGGCTTCGGACAAATAGTTCACGCGAATCTCAGGCGCTTGAGCCGGGTCGCGCGAAACCACATGCACGCCGCCTCGGCTTTCTGGCCGCAGCACACAAACCGAGGCCGTGTAACCCGAAAAAGTATGAAGCGCATCACCCATCTTATCGACACTGAAGGTCAGGAAATGAACTTGAGTGTCTGGCGTCGCTGCCTCGGGACGGGCCTTGAAAAACGCTGTTCCGAACCCCGCTGCAACGGCCAATGGTCCGCGCCTGCGCATCAAAAAGTCCAGCCCCATGCCAAGGCGACCGAACAGGCTGTGATACTGATCATTCACCGTGATCGGCTGAGCGCACTCCATCACGATCCGCGCCTGAAAATGATCCTGCAAGTTCTCGCCGACTTTGGGGCTATGATGCAGCGTCTCAATGCCCAGCTCCGATAAACGTGCGCTGTCGCCCACCCCGGACAGTTCCAGCACTTGCGGCGAATTGATCGCGCCCCCTGAGAGAATGACTTCGGCCCGCGCATGGGCTGTTCTACCCTCGTCGCCTTGGCGATACTCAACGCCGCTCGCGCGTTTTCCGTCGAACAGCACCCGCGTCGCCAGCGCATCGGTTTCGACGCGCAGATTAGGCCGCTTGCGGGCAGGCTTCAGATATCCTTTGGCCGTGCTCCAGCGCCAGCCATTGCGCATGGTGGTCTGAAAATAACCAACGCCCTCCTGCTCTGCTCCGTTGAAGTCGGGATTGAAGGGCAGGCCGACGCTCTCTCCTGCCTCGATGAACGCATCGACCAGCGGATGCGTATCGCGCGCATTGTTGACCGATAATGGACCGCCCGACCCATGCCATTCATCGCCGCCGCGCTCTTGGTCTTCGGCACGGATGAAATACGGCAACACATCGTCAAACGCCCAACCCACACAGCCAAGCTGTCGCCAGTGATCAAAATCCGCTTGCTGACCGCGAATATAGACCAGCCCGTTGATCGAACTGGACCCGCCCAGCACCTTGCCGCGCGGCTGTACGATCTGACGGCCTTTCAATTCAGGTTCCGGCTCGGTCTGATAGAGCCAGTTCACACGCGGGTTCGAGAACAGCTTGGCATAGCCTATCGGGAGATGAATCCAAGGATTCGCGTCTTTACCGCCCGCCTCCAGCAACAGCACAGAATGCTTACCGCTTGCCGATAACCGGTCTGCCAAGACGCACCCCGCCGATCCGGCACCGACAATGATATAATCGTATGAATCATCCATAGAACGAACCTACGCAGCGTTGGCACGAACGCGCAATCCGCTCTATAAGACCCCTTTATGAACAGCGCCCCCGATTCCCTCTTCGCCCACCCGCATTTGCTGGGCATCGAAGACCTCTCA
>CALGNW010000122.1 GCA_937958345.1 uncultured Neomegalonema sp.
CCTAGCCCGATTTGCGCCGCGCCCATCATATCCGCCGTGCGCGCGATCATCTGACAAAAGCTGTCCAGCGTACAAGCCGTCTTATCCTTGAGGTGATGCGGGTACATCGAAAAGCCGAGCATTCCTTTCGACGCCGCCAGCGCGCGCAGCACGTCGTCTGATTTGTTGCGCAAAGCGGGATGCCAAAAGGACGGATTGGCATGGGTGATCGCGATGGGACGGGTGGAAATCTCCATCGCTTCCAGCGTTGAGCGGTCCGCCGAATGGCTCATGTCGATCACAAGTCCGACGCGGTTCATTTCTTTGATGACTTGTTTGCCCATGCGGGTGATGCCGGGGTCTTCGGCCTCGTAACACCCGGTCGCGAGCAGGGATTGGTTGTTATAGCTAAGCTGCATAAAGCGCGCGCCGAGGGTGTGGCAAATCTCGACAAGGCCGATGTCATCCTCGATGGGGGATGGGTTTTGGAAGCCGAAAAGGATGGCCGTGCGTCCGTCGCGTTTCGCCTGCCTCACATCATCGCCCGTGCGGGCGTTACAGATCAGATCGGGGTGACGCTCGAACCAGCGGTTCCACTGTTCGAAATTCGCGACCGTCTCGCGAAAGGTCTCGTGATAGGCGATGGTGACATGCACAGCATCAACCCCGCCCTCTCGCATCTGGCGGAAGATTTTCTCGGACCAGTTGGCGTATTGCAGATTGTCGATTCTGTGCATGGCGTGTTCCCTCCGGCGATTGGAAAAAGCGTTGCCACGCAGAGCGCGCGAGGGGAAGGGAAATTACAGTTCGGGGTGGGGTGTTTCCGGAAGTCGCCGCAGCGGGCAACGACCCGGGGCCTCGCGCTTGAGAGATCATGCCCTCAATCGGCGGGGTCCCGGGTCTTCGCCCGGGACGGGTGAAATATCAGTTGCCCTCACCCGCATCATCGTCTGGTAGGTCGGTGATCGTCCAGAGCGTCGTGCCACCCGCCCCGCCGGGGGTTCGGGTCTTAAGATAGCAGTCTAGACGACGGCGGGTATCGCGGCGCGGATCAAGATGATCGAGATACTGCCGCGCCCTTTCGAGGTTGGTTTCCGCTGCCGCAAGATCCCCCTGCAGGTCGGCGAAAAACGCGCGCGCAAGATGCTTAAGTCCCATGTCTTCCGAGAGAAGCGCCGCGTTATCAGGTACTTCCGAGAGAATATCACTAGCGTCGGATACAGCTCCGCTTTCCAGCAGGGTCAGGCCGAGCTCGATGCGCGAAACAATCGTGCGCGGTTGGTTTGCACCAAAAACTTTTTCTTGAACGGGCAGGAGTGCGCGAAACGTCTCTTCCGCTTCCGCCGCGCGCCCCTGGTAGAGCATCGCGCATGCCAGATTATCGCGTGTGATCAGCGTATTAGAATGCTGATCTCCCAAAACTTTCTTTTCGACCTCCAGAAGCGCACGAAATGCCGTCTCCGCTTCTGCCGCGCGCCCCTGAGCGAGAGTCGCGAGCGCGAGATTGTGGCGAGTTGCAAGTGTCTCGCGGTGCTCGGATTCCAAAACCTTCTCCGAGTTTTTTAGGAGCGCGCGTAACGCCGCCTCCGCTTCCGCCGCACGCCCTTGCCACAGGATCGCGAGCGCGAGATTGCCACGTGTTGAGAGCGTCCTCTTGTCGTTTTCCTCTAGTTCAACGACCTGCCAATCGAGAAGAGTACGATAGAGATGCTCCGCGAGGACATTCCGTTCCGCATCCAGATGACCCAGCGCGGTAACTGCAAGAGCATCGTCGTCGGCGCAATCGGACAGAATTTCGTTGATCTCCGTCGTCAGGCTCAAGGGCCAAAGACGATTACGACCTTGCCTCAGTGCAGGCGGCGGGTTGCCGGTCAACGCGCGGTTGCTTTGGCTGTCAGTCAAACCGGAGGCGGGCAAAACCGCGCCGCGCAGGTCGGCCCCGTCGAGCAGCGCGTCGGTCAGGGTCGCTCCGCTTAAATCCACCCGGCGGAAGACCGCTCCGCTTAGATCGCTGCCGCTGAAATCATAGCCCGTCACGTCTTCGCCCGGTTGCAGGACGATGCGGCGCAGGGGCTTTGCGCGCAGGTCGGTGGCGGGGTCGAGACCCGCGACGCGCACAAGATCGATGAAGCGTTTGCTTTGGCTGTCAAAGACGCGGCCCGCCGTCGCGCGCTGAGCGGCGTTCAAAAGATGTGTGCTCACGCGGCATCCTCCGGCTTCCGGTGGAGGATGGATTGGGCAATTACGAGTGTGTTATCCTCGGGTTCCTCGCAGAAGATTTCGGGGCGGTTTTTCCCAGCGGCCTTTGTCACCAGTGCCGCGAGCACCGCGTTCTGATTGGCCTCATCTTCGAGTGCGGCGCTACCCGGCCCGCCACTCGTATCCAGCCAAAGATCAAGTGCGGAGATCGAGATGCTGGCCGTGACGCGCGCCTGACTGTTTGGTGTGTTGATCGTACACAGGGCGATGTCCCGCACTTCCGCGCCGTTCAGGTAGGGTGTCGGGCGTGCAGGATTGATCGCCTGAATTTGCCAGCCCGTTGGCGAAGCGGAATCGACTTCGAAAACATCAAACGTCGTTTCCTGTTGCCGCGTTGCCGTGCTGGAAGAATTCTTCGCCACGTTCATCTTGCCTTCGGCTCCTAACTTGAGGGTGTTTAGAAACGGAATAGATAATTTGAAGCCCGCCTCGCCCTCGCGTCCCTTGCTGGCCGCTTCGTCGCTTGAACTCTCGTAGGTAAGCGGAATCGCCGTGCTGCGGTAGCGGCCCGTGCTTTCCATCCGGCTATTATCGCAGGTCTCAATAATGAGCGTGGCGGAGTGCAAGCCGACTGTGATGGGCCGCTCGCCGTTCGCCGTCGGAATCTCGTCGCGCGTGGTCCCGAACCATGCCGACGCGAGCAGCTCAAACGTGCCGTCCGGGTGTTGGACTTGCGACGGCGAGAAAATCTCGACCGAGCATAATCGGCGATTCAGAAAGGTCGGTTTGTCGGACTCGAATGGCATCGCTTACATCCCGAAATTGGTGTCGCAGGAGGGTAATGTGCTTTGGGCGGCGGATGCAATATGAGGTGTCTTTTCCGCCTGTGTATACCGAGACGAGCAACCGCTCAACGGCGGTTCATACCGGTGATCGAGGGGGTATTTCGGGATATTTGCGGCGAAACGGGGCTTTGTCGCGCGGGCGGTTTTTCGGAAATGCCGGTTTAGTGCGGGTTTCGCCGCGATGCGCTGCGGGCCACTCGCGCGGTTTCCAGAGTTTTGCGCGGGTTTGCCAAGGGTTTTGCCTCGGATTGCGTGTGTTTTGCCTCAAAACCGCTCAATCAGGACACACCGCGCCCGATGCATCCCAATCGCGGACAAGTTGCGCGACCTCGCCCGCCGAATACGGCGCGGGCTCGCGGCCCGGTCCCGGCTGCCACCCCCACAGAACCAGCGGGTCCTCGGCAATGTGATCCGCAACCTCGGCCAGCGTGCGCCCGCCATTGCGGTCCAAGTCTTTGATTTGCTCGCAGATTTCAGATGACGATTTGCCCCACCACACCATCTCGACCGGCGCAAGCGCCCAGTGCGGCGCACCCGGCGGACCGTGCGGAACCGGGGCATTCGCCTCGCCGTGACAGGTCGAACAAGGCAGGGTTTCCGCGCCTATACGGCTCTCACCGCCATTGATGCTCATGCCATGAAGCCGCGTCTGGCCATAGCTGGGCCCCGACCAGCGGGGCCGGTTATCCTCGGGCACATGGCAATTCGCACAGCGGGGATGCGAGAAAACCTCGAAAATTTTCGACCATGGATCAGCTCCGGTATCGGCCACTGCCAAGGTCGGGACGAGCAGAAAAGGCAGGAAAGCTGTACGCATCAGACGAAATCCAAGTGCTTGTTCAAAGGCAAAGACCGATACCGCTGGCCCGTCAACGAGTAGACCGCATTCGCCAGCGCCGCCGGTGCAGGCGGCGTCCCCGGCTCGCCAATGCCCCGGATGTGCTCGCCGTTTTCCAGCACGCGCACCTCGATTTCCGGCGTTTGATACATCCGAAGCCCGTCGTAATCATGGAAGTTCGTCTGCTGAACCTCGCCGTTTTCAAGCGTTATCTCGCCCTGCACAGCCGCCGTCAGACCGAAGATCATTCCGCCCGAAAGCTGTGCCTCGAGAATTCCGGGGTCGAGCGCGGTTCCGACATCCGCAGCAATCCAGGCTTTTTCGATCTTCACACCCCGTTCGGTCATCGCAACCTCGACCACCTCAGCCGTCGGAACACCGAACGACAGAGTAAAGGCAACTCCGCGACCCCGGCCCTGCGCCAACGGACCGGACCAGCCCGACATCTCACCGACCGTGCGCAAAACCTCGCGCGACGGCTCGTGATTCAGCAGACGCAGCCGCATCTCTAAGGGGTCGGCACCTGCAGCCAGCGCCATCTCATCCATAAAGCACTCATGGAAAAAGCCGTTGTAAGACGCGCCGACCGAGCGCCAATACCCGATCGGCAAACCGGCGGGCGCGCGATATCCGGTCACTCGGTAATTCGGTATCGCGTAAGGTTGGAAAACCGCGCCGTCTACAATCAACTTGTCGGGGCCCATCGCGGGCATATCCATGCGCCCGAACTGGGATTCCATAACCGACGGCGAGGCAATTCCACAGTCCCAAGCGACCGGCGCACCATCACTGACAGCGCCCTTAAAGCGGGCAATCGCCGGCGGGCGGTAGGCATCATGGCACATATCCTCCTCGCGCGACCACATCATCTTGACCGGACGACCCCCCGTTTCCCCGGCTAACCTCACGACTTGCTCAATGAAGTCACCCTCGGCCCGCCTGCCGAAACCGCCTCCCAGATAGGTCGTGTGGATCGAGATTGCTTCGGACTTCAGACCGGACACCTTCGCGGCAACATCGCGAGCGGCAGTCGGGGCCTGCGTTCCCGCCCAAACATCAAGCCTTCCATCACGCAGCCAAGCCACAGCCGACATCGGCTCCATGGTGGCATGCGCGAGGATCGGAACGGTATACTCAGCCTCGATAACGTCACTATCCTCCAGAACCGCAGCCACATCGCCGTCGTCCCGATAGCGGCTGTCAATCTGCTCTTCGACGAAAGACTCTGAAACCTGCTGCAAAATGCCGTCCGACGTCGGAGGATACGGCGCATCGCCCCACTCGCACCTGATCAAATCAGCTGCCCTGAAAGCCCGCCACGTATTATCCGCAAGGATTCCTAAGCCGCCAGGCAGCTCGACCGTCTTGATATATCCCGACGAGATGCGGGCCGCACTGTCGTCAAATCCGTTCAGTGAGCCGCCTAGTCGCGGGTTCATCTTCACCGTCGCGTACACCATGCCGGGCAGATTCACGTCACTCGCGAACTCAGCCGTTCCCGTACATTTGGCAACCATATCTACCCGGGGAAGAGATTTTCCGAGATACCGCCAGGCCTCGCGCGGTTTTAAGGGCGGGTCTAACGGCGGGTCGAGCTTGGCCGCCTCAACCGCAAGCTCCTCATAGCTCAGCCGCGTTCCATCAGACATCACGACCGCGCCGTTGTCGGTTTGCAAGCGGTCGACAGGAGTACCGAGCCGGGCAGCCGCAGCATCAAGCAAAACCAATCGCGCCGCCGCTCCGGCCTTGCGCATTTTCACATACGCGTCCGGCGTGCTCGAAGATCCCCCGGTGAGTTGCAACGCTAAAAACTTGGCGGGTATCGCCATCGCGCTCCTCGCGCTTCGGGCCACAAATCGATCGTCAGTTGGCGCGTAAGGGGCCGCCTCGCTCAACATGGCTTCGTTGTAATACGCATAGCTCGCCGGGCCATGTTCGACCGCGATTTTGGCGAAGTCGACGTCCAGTTCTTCAGCCACCAATGCCGCCAGCGTCGTATGGACACCCTGACCCATCTCAGCGCGCGGGGTGATGATTGAAACGCCGCTCTGGTCAATCTTCACATAAGGTGTAAGCGCGCCGCCGCCCTCGATCGGCTGATCATTCAACGGGTTGTCGTAAGGCGTGGTAAATTTCCAATACCCAAATGCAACACCGCCCGCAATGGCCGCCGATCCCACGAGAAAAGTCCTGCGCGCGAAAGTCTTCACCTTTCCCATATCAGGCGCTCCGCAGCTTTACAGCAGCAGCCTTTACCGCCGCACGAATGCGCGGATACGTTCCGCACCTGCACAGGTTGCCGGACATGGCATCATCAATCTGCCGGTCGCTTGGAGCATCGTTCAACTCGAGAAAAGACGCCGCATTCATAATTTGCCCGGATTGACAATACCCGCATTGGGCGACTTGGTGCTCCACCCAAGCCTCTTGCACAGCGTGCATCGCATCCGCAGAACCCAACCCTTCAATCGTCACAATCTCGCCGTCGACCGAGCCAACCGGCAATGAGCATGCCCGCTTTGCCGCCCCGCCCACTTGCACGGTACAAGCGCCGCACACAGCGATCCCGCAACCGTATTTCGTGCCGCGCAAACCAAGAATGTCGCGCAAAACCCAAAGTAACGGCATATCCGGCTCGACTTCGACAGTGTGCGCTTGTCCGTTGACAGTCAGTTGCATCGGTCATTTCTCGTGATCGTTTTTAGAGACGTGTAAGCAGTTTAAGCTGGAGCATCGAAACAGAATTTCCACATTGACGCCCCCCCGCCATTGCGCCTATTCGATACACCGCT
>CALGNW010000123.1 GCA_937958345.1 uncultured Neomegalonema sp.
AATCGCGAGCCGCACGCCGTCCGCATTACGAAGCAGATGATTGACAACCGTGGTCTTGCCCGCGCCGAGATACCCGCCGATGATCGTGATAGGCAGCATGGCTCAGGCGGACAGCGCAGCGGCTTCGAAGATGCGGCCCGCTTGGACCGTTCCCCAAACGCGCACGTCCTTTAGCTTATCGCCGCCGATCTCTGTCGGGTCATCTTCGAGCACCGCAAAATCGGCATGCTTTCCTGCCTCGATCGAGCCAACCTCGCCGTCGAGTTTCAGCGTGTAAGCCGCGCCAAGCGTAATGGCGTAGAGGGCATCGGCAACATCAATTTTCTCGTATGCACCTTGGACGCGGCCCGACGCGGTCAGGCGATTGACGGCACACCATGCGGTGAACAAAGGCCCGAGCGGGGTGATCGGTGCGTCGGAGTGGATTGCCATCGGGATACCGTTTGCGAGGGCGGTGCGGCAGGCGTTCATCCGCTCGGCGCGCTCCGGTCCGACCGTCAGATTGTAGTGCTCATCGCCCCAATAGAAGTGGTGGTTTGCAAAGAGGTTCACGCACATGCCGAGCTTTGCCATGCGGCGGAACTGTGCGGCGTCCGCAAGCTGACAATGTTGCAGAGTGTAGCGGTGATCGGGTGTCGGGAACTTTGTGAGCGCCTTCTCCAGCATCTCAATCGCAAGCTGGGTCGCTTCATCGCCGTTGGTATGAGTGTGGATATGGAGGCCGCGTTCAAGCGCGAGTTCGTATGTCTCTAACAGTTGTTCGGGCGGGACATACCAAAGTCCGTTTGGCGCTCCGTTGAAATATCCGGGAAAGCGCATCCGTGCGGAGAAGCCTTGAATTGAGCCGTCTGCAACAATCTTGATCATGCCAAGGCGCAGGCGGTCGGTAGATTTCTTTTTCAACGAGGCGGCATGGTCGATCAGTTCTTGAGGGGTTAGACCTTGGAAGAAACGCAGAGGGACAACGCGGGTCGGGTAGTTTTTCTCTCCCGTCACTTTGATCATCATATCGGCGGCTTCGTCGTTCATTCGCGCCGCTAAATCGGTCACGGTGGTCACACCGGCGCGGACGCACAGCTTGCCGAAGTCCCGCAACCCGCGCTCGTCGCAGGCCAGCATGTCGCGGTCAAAGCCCACATGGATGCCGACCGGTGTCATGATATCGGGGCCCTTCAACTCGCCCGTCGGCAAGCCGTCACGGCCAAGCGGGACGCCGGGATGATTGATGCCCGGTTTCAGCAGTCCGGCCAACTCCAACGCCTTGCTGTTCACATTCATGATGTGGCCGGAGGCATGGAGGATACCGATGGGGCGTGTCGTGGAAATCTTGTCGAGGTCCGCGCGGTTGACGCGCTCGTTATCAAAATAGATTGGATCAAGCTGCCACCCCGGTAGGGGCGCATCGGGATCGGTCATTTCACTTTCGGCGTGGGCGAGGCGCTCTAAGACGGCGTCCTTGGATTTCGCGCCGTCCCACATCTTTCCGTTCGGGTCCATACGGTCGAAAAATCCGCAATAGACGTGACGCCAGAGCGTGCCTTCCATCGTATGTGCGTGGCCCTCGACCAGACCGGGCATCAGGACTTTGTCGGCAAAGCGATGATCGACGGTATGCTCGCCCCAGCGTTCTAGTTCCTCAAGACTGCCCGCTCCGATGATCCGACCATCCCGAACCGCAACATGGGAAACGACGGGGCGCGCGGGGTTCATGGTGATAATTTTCCGCGCCGCATAGATCGTTATCATCGTGTTCGTCCTTTGAGACTGTCGTGCTCGTAAATTTTCACAAAGCATTGCCCTCATGTAAAAAACATGCCGTAGTGGCAACACCGCTTGGGCGAAGATGTCCGTGCAGCGTGTCACTCACGCGGCGTAGGATGCAAGGGCTGAAGTGGCGGGACGGAAAAATTCGGGGATATACAACGATGAAACGACTGCTTTCACTCACGGCTGCCCTTGCGCTGTCGACGGGTCTGTCCGCGCAGGCGGAAGAACCGAAAAAAGGCGGAACGCTTGTCATGGCGCTCCAGCAAACGCCGCGCCACCTGAACCCGGCGGTGCAATCCGGCACGGCAACGGGTCAGCCCGGCGCGCAGCTTTTTGCCGCGCCTTTCCGCTATGACGAGGGCTGGAATCCGCAGCCCTATCTGGCCGAAAGCTGGGAAATTGCAGACGACGAATTGTCGGTAACGCTGAACCTCGTGAAAGGCGCGAAGTTCCACGACGGCGAACCGATCACGTCAGAAGATATCGCGTTTTCGATCAAGACGGTTCAAGAGAATCACCCTTTTAAATCGATGTTCGCGCCCGTTGAAAAGGTTGAAACACCAGACGAGCATACCGCAATTATCCGCCTGTCGAAGCCGCACCCTGCGCTGATGCTGGCGATGTCGTCGCAACTGCTCTCGATCATTCCCAAGCATATTTATGGTGACGGACAAGACCCGAAAACCCATCCGCGTAACGGCGACAATGTGGTCGGTTCGGGCCCGTTCAAATTTGTGGAATACAAGAAAGACCAGCACGTCATTCTTGAACGCAACGATGATTATTTCATCGAAGGGCGTCCGTATCTCGATAAGATCGTGATGCGTGTGATGAAAGACGGGTCGGCTCGCACGATCGCGCTGGAAAGCGGCGAACTGCATATGTCCGGTTTCGAGCAAGACCCGCTCAACCTCGTGCGTCTCAAGAAGAATGACGATTTGAATGTCTCTGACAAGGGATATGGTGCCATTGGTCCGATCAACTGGCTGGCGTTTAATACACAGGCGGACGGCCCGACCTCGGACAAAGTCGTGCGTCAGGCGATTGCGTATGCGGTCGATACGAACTTTATGCTCAAGGCGCTGATGCGCGGAACCGCTTCGCCGGCGAAAACGGGTATCCACCCCGATAGTCCGTTCTACGATGATAGCGTCGAAGATTATGCGCTTGATATCGAAAAAGCGAACAAGATGCTGGATGATGCCGGTTACGAAAAAGGCTCTGACGGGATGCGCTTTAAGCTGACGGTCGATTACGGTTGGCCAACGGTGAAGCCGCCTGCGGAATACATGAAACCTGCGCTCAAGAAAATCGGTATCGACGTAACCGTTCGCGCTTCGGCTGACTTTCCGACTTGGTCCAAACGTATCTCGAACCATGAGTTCGATATGACCATTGATAACGTCTTTAACTGGGGTGACCCTGTAATCGGCGTTCACCGGACCTATAACAGTCAGAACATCAAGAAGGGCGTGATCTGGTCAAACACGCAGCAATACGTGAATGAGCGCGTCGACGAGTTGATGGAACTTGCCGGATCAACGAACGATCAGGATTTGCGGAAAAAATATTACGCCGAGTTCCAGCAAATCCTCGCCGATGAGCTGCCGCTTTATCCGTTGTTCCCGTCGCCTTACCATACCATTTCGAACAAAAAGGTCGGTAATCCTTCGGACTCGATCTGGGGAACGTCGCATCCGTTGGATCAGGTTTACCTGAAGTAACAACACCACGCTTTTGCCGCCCGGCTGTGATTGGTCGGGCGGTTTATTTTTGCCTACGAACAGGACGGACTGAATGAGCCTTTGGAAAGCGATTGTGACGCGGATCGGATACGGTCTGCTGCTGTTGCTCGCGGTTCTGGTCCTGAACTTTACGCTCATCTCCATTGCTCCCGGTGACATCGCGGATTCGATCGCCGGTGATATGGGCGGTGCGGATGCCGAAGTCATCGAAGAGATTCGCGAACGGTACGGTTTGAACGAACCGTTCTACGTTCAGCTTTGGAAATATATGTCCGGCGTCTTCCGGTTTGACCTCGGCTATTCCTACTTCTTCAACGTGCCCGTAACCGAGATCGTGCTGGAGCGTTTGCCCGCGACGTTGTTGTTGGTGGTGTCCGCTCAGGTGCTCGCGATTGTCAGTGGCACATTCCTCGGTGTGCTGGCGGCAAAGAACCCGCGCGGTATTCTGAATGCGGTCGTGACGTTTCTTGCGCTGTTCGGATTTGCCGCGCCTGTATTTTGGACAGGTATCCTGCTCATCATTGCATTCGTTTCGGTCATTCCGATCTTTCCTGTTGGGGGGATGCGGGATGTGACCGTCGAGGGCGGGTTTTTCGTTCAAACGCTGGACCTGTTGTATCATCTGGTCTTGCCGATGGTGACGCTGGCGTCGATTTATCTCGCGCTTTATAGCCGCCTCGCGCGGGCGTCGATGCAGGAAGTGCTCGGCGCAGATTACGTGCGGACAGCGCGTGCGAAGGGTGTGCCGGAACGGACGGTACTTTATAAGCACGCGCTGAAGAATGCGCTGGGTCCGGTGATTACGGTTGCCGGTTTGCAGTTTGCGTCGGTTATCTCCGGTGCGGTGGTTGTCGAAACGGTGTTTAGTTGGCCCGGTCTCGGGACGCTCGCGCTGCAATCTATCTTGGCGCGCGATACGCCGACGATTATGGGCATCCTGTTTTTCTCGTCCCTTGTAGTGATCGTCTTCAATATCCTGACCGACATTGCGTTGCGCCTTGTCGATCCGCGTATCAAGTCGGGGTAGGGCATGGCCGAGTTAAACTCACCTGATGATCTGCCCGCCGTGAAAGCGACGCATCCCGCGCGCGAAATGGCGGTGATGTTTTTCCGGAACTATAATGCGGTGTTTGGCCTGATCCTGCTAATCGCGATTTTGCTGTTCACGTTTGTCGGTCCCTATATTCACACGGTCGATCCTTTCGAGATGGTTTGGGCCCCGTTTGCGCGCCCCGGTGAGGAAGGGTTTCTGTTCGGGACGGATTATCTGGGCCGCGATATTCTCTCCGCGATGATGGCGGGAGGCCGGGTGTCGATGGCGATTGGATTGGCCGCCGCGCTGATCTCGCTGATTATCGGGGTGACTGTCGGTGCCTTTGCCGGATATTATGGCGGGTGGATTGAAGAACTGCTGATGCGGTTCACCGAATTCTTTCAGGTGCTGCCGACTCTGTTGTTTTCGATGGTGATTGTCGCGCTGTTCGGGGCGTCTTTGCTGACGGTGACGCTGGCGATTGGTGTGGTGAGTTGGACGGCGGTGGCGCGTGTTACACGGTCCGAGTTCTTGCGTATCCGCGAGATGGAGTATGTCGCGGCGGCGCGGTCGGGCAGTGCCAAGGATGGCTATCTGATCTTTCGCGTGATCCTGCCGAACGCTTTGCCGCCAATTATTGTGCAGGCGAATCTGATGGTCGGTTCTGCGATCTTGTTCGAGGCGGCGCTTAGCTTTCTGGGCCTGAGCGATCCGAATGTGATGAGTTGGGGGCAGGTGATCGGGTCGAACCGCGAGTACATTCTGGATGCGGGGTACGCCGTTGCCATTCCGGGCTTTGCGATCTTTCTTACCGTGCTGGCGATTTCATTGATTGGCGACGGGCTGAACGATGCGCTTAACCCGAAACTGAGGCAGCGATAGCCGTGACCCATCCTTTGCTGAGTGTTGAAGAGGTTGTTGTCGATTTTGAAACCCGCGCGGGTAAGGCCCGCGTGCTGGATCATGTTTCGTTGGAAGTTGCCAGCGGCGAAATTCTCGGGATCGTCGGCGAGTCCGGTTGCGGCAAGTCAATGACTGCCCTGTCGATTATGGGGCTTGTGCCTGATCCGCCCGGCAAGGTTACGTCAGGCTCAATCAAACTCGAAGGGCGTGAGTTGGTCGGACTGGACCATGAAAGCCTGCGCCGGATACGCGGCAAAGATATCGGCATGATTTTTCAGGAACCGATGACGTCGCTCAATCCGGTGTTCACTGTCGGCGAGCAAATCGCCGAGAGTATTCGATTGCACGAAAATGCGAGTCCGAAGGCGGCAATGGCACGGGCCGTCGAGATGTTACGCTCGGTCGAAATCCCCGAACCGGAAATGCGCGCTAAAGCCTATCCGCACCAACTCTCGGGCGGGATGCGTCAGCGGGTGATGATTGCGATTGCGCTGGCATGCCGGCCTCGGGTGCTGATTGCAGACGAGCCGACAACGGCGTTGGATGCGACCGTGCAGGCGCAGATTTTCGATCTGCTGCAGGACCTGCAAAGCGAGATGGGGACGGCGATTATTCTGATCACCCATGACATGGGTGCGATTGCGGAACTGGCCGACAATGTTGCCGTGATGTATGCTGGGCGGGTTGTCGAAAAGGGCCGGGTCGAGACAGTGCTGTCGGCGCCGGAGCATCCGTATACGAAGGGCCTCATCACCTGCGTTCCACATCTGGAACCTGATCCGCCGATCGAGCGTGAAGTACTGATGGAAATTCCGGGTGTTGTCCCAGCGTTGACCGAGTTGGGCGTCGGTTGTGCTTTTGCACCGCGTTGTGCCGAAAAGATCGCTCAATGCGAAAGCGCGAAACCCGCTTTGCGCGCCTCTCCCGACGCCCATCTGACGGCGTGTTGGGTCGCAGAGCAGGAGGCCGGACGATGAGCGCCGGGTCACGCAACAGTGCGTTGGTTGTTGAAGACCTGAAAGTTCATTTCGGCGGCGGGTCTTCACTGTTCGGTCCGAAGCCGACGGTGCATGCTGTTGACGGGGTCAGCTTTTCGGTACCGGCGGGCAAGACATTCGGGATTGTCGGCGAAAGCGGGTCCGGCAAGACCACAACGGCGCTTGCGATTATGCGTCTGGTGCATATCACGGCGGGCCGGGTGGCGCTGGGTGATACGCCGATTGGCGAACTTGAAGGCGAAGACTTGCGCGCCGCGCGCCGTCAGTTTCAGATCGTTTTTCAAGATCCGTATTCATCTCTTGATCCCCGAAAGCGCGCAGGAGAAATTGTGCGCGAACCGCTCGATCTGATGCAGATTGGAACCCGCGCCGAGCGCGAGGCCAAGGTCGCTGAATTGTTCGAGCAGGTTGGGCTGCGGCCGGAACAGCGTGTCCTCTTTCCCCATCAGTTTTCAGGGGGGCAGCGGCAGAGGCTAGGGCTCGCGCGGGCGTTGTCTACCGAACCGGATCTGATTGTTTGCGACGAACCGGTATCGGCGCTCGATGTTGCCATCCAAGCGCAAATTCTGAACCTGATGGCGCGGTTACAGCGCGAGCTTGGTCTGACCTATCTGTTTATCTCGCATGACCTCGGTGTCGTGCAGCATATCTGCGACGAGATCGCGGTCATGTATCTGGGACAGATTGTCGAGCAGGCGGATCGGGTTACCCTGTTCAATAATCCGCAGCACCCCTACACGAAGGCGTTGCTGGCCGCTGTACCGACGGTTCACGGCAACAAGCGGGACAGGCGTAATCGAACACGGCTAAAGGGTGATCCGCCAAGTCCGGTGAACTTGCCAACAGGATGCCGCTTTGCGTCCCGGTGTCCGATTGCCGAAGTCAGATGTTCGAAGGTTGCGCCCCCGCTGGAAGATCGCGGGGACGGTCACAAAGTTTCCTGCCTGTTGGTCTAGGAGGACGCTGCTTTTTTCTCCAGACGCCGTGCGTGCAGGACCGGTTCAGTATAACCGGAGGGCTGGGCGCGGCCCTTGAGAACCAGATCACAGGCTGCATGAAACGCGATGCCGTCAAAATCCGGGGCCATCGGTTCGTAAAGCGGATCACCTGCGTTCTGCCCGTCAACTTTTTCCGCCATACGTTTCATTACTGTCATCACCTGATCTTCTGTGACGATGCCGTGGTGGAGCCAGTTCGCGATGTGCTGGGCGGAGATTCTCAACGTTGCGCGATCTTCCATCAGACCGATATCGTGGATGTCCGGAACCTTTGAGCATCCGACGCCCTGATCGATCCAGCGCACGACGTACCCGAGAATGCCTTGTGCATTGTTTTCGAGCTCGGCGGTCAGATCATCGTCCGGCCAATTTGTGTTGGCCGCCAGCGGAACTGTCAGCAAGCCGTCAAGGGTTGCGCGTGGTCCGCCCTCGACCAATTCCTGTTGCCGCGCCGCCACGTCAACGCGGTGGTAGTGGGTTGCATGCAGAGTTGCAGCGGTCGGCGAGGGAACCCAAGCCGTGTTTGCGCCTGCGTTCGGGTGGCCGATTTTTTCGGCAAGCATCGCCTGCATCCGGTCCGGCGCGGCCCACATGCCCTTGCCGATTTGTGCCTTGCCGCGCAGACCGCAGGCCAGACCGATATCGACATTCCAGTCCTCGTAGGCCGCGATCCATTCGCTGCCCTTCATCTCGGCCTTGCGGATCATCGGACCCGCCTCCATCGAGGTGTGCATCTCGTCGCCGGTGCGGTCGAGGAAGCCGGTGTTGATGAAGAATACGCGTTCTTTAACGGCGCGGATGGTTTCTTTAAGATTCACCGACGTCCGGCGCTCCTCATCCATCACGCCGATTTTAAGCGTGTAGCGGTCCATGCCGAGCATATCTTCGACACGGCTGAAAATTTCGTCTGCGAATGCCGCCTCTTCCGGACCGTGCATCTTCGGTTTCACGATATAGACCGAACCCGAGCGCGAGTTCCGGCGCAGATGAGCGCGGTCTTTGGAAAGGTCATGCAAGGCGATCAAAGACGTGATCGCGGCATCCATCAGTCCCTCGTAAACTTCGTTGCCGTCCTGATCAAGAATGGCGGGGTTGGTCATCAAATGCCCGACATTGCGGACGAGCAGCATCGAACGTCCGTGCAGGCGGATTTCGCCACCGCGCGAAGAGATAAAATCACGATCCGCATTCAAACTGCGGGTGATTGTCTGCCCGCCTTTCTCAAACGAATCCTCCAGGTCGCCCTTCATCAGACCGAGCCAGTTGCGATACGCGAGCGTTTTATCTTCGGCATCGACACAAGCGACGGAGTCTTCACAGTCGCAGATCGTGGAGACGGCGGCCTCCATCACCACATCGGCGATACCGGCACTGTCGCGCTTGCCGATACGGTTATCGCGGTCGATCACCAGCTCGATGTGCAGCCCATTGTTACGAAGCAGCAGCGCGGTCGGATCTTCGATCGGGCCGTTATAGCCGACAAACTGATCCTCGTCGGCCAATCGCAAGGTGCGACCATCCTCGTTGATCACCCGCAGCTTGCCGCTTTCAATGCGGAAGCCGGTGCGTCCCGCCCAGCCAGATCCGTAAAGCGGTGCAATCTCGTCGAGAAAGCCCATCGTCCAATCGACAACACGGTCACCGCGATCCACTTCGTATTCTTTCCCGCGGGGAACATCGCCCATGGCATCGGTGCCGTAGAGCGCATCGTAAAGGCTGCCCCACCGCGCGTTTGCGGCATTCAGGGCATAGCGGGCATTGGTGATCGGGACGACCAGCTGCGCCCCCGCGAGCATGGCGATTTCATAATCGATATTGCGTGTTTCCGCCTCAAAGGCCGCGCCCTCCGGCGTTAGATATCCGATTTCCGAAAGAAAGGCTTTGTATGCGCCGCTTTCGGGTTTGCCGGGATTCGCCGTGTGCCAAGCGTTGAGCTTTTCCTGAAGGTCCGCACGCTTTTGCAACAATGCGCTGTTTTTCGGTGACAGATCACGGACGAGGCCGGAAAAGCCCTCCCAAAACGTCGCACTGTCTATTCCGGTGTCAGGTAGCGCCTCCGTCTCGATAAAATCAAACAGCTCTTTGGCGACCTGCAAACCGTTGGCGTCGATCCGTTGCGTCATAGTGAAGTGCTCTCCCGGGAGTCTTGATTTCGGTGCGCACACTAGCGATTTCGAACCGGCGTTCAATCGGGGTTTTCCCATGAAAGTTGCCGGTCTTTACGCGGGAAAGAGCGGGCCATGGTGAACCCGCGCGCCCGGTGCATATGGTCAGGTCTATTGCAGCAGTAATTTGAGGATATTCGAATAGTCGTCGGTCCAGAGATCTGCGCCCTCTGCGGAGGGTTCGGTCCAGCGTTCATCATCCAGGATCACCGGCCCTAAATGCGATTCATCGCGGGCGAGCACCATAACGCGATTGGGATAGGCATAGGCATCATCCGTCAGCGGCGCGCCGCCGAAAAATGCGGTGCGGGCAATCAGGCCCTCCTCAAGCGCGATCCGAGCGACGATGGGGCGTAAATCCATATTCCGGTTGGAAATATGGATGGCGAGAATACCCGTCGCGGTCAGGCGCGAGATGTAAAGCTGCAGCGCCTCCTGCGTAAGCAGGTGAACAGGGATTGCGTCGCTGGAGAACGCGTCGATGAGGAGATAATCATAAGGCCCGCGCTGCTCTCCGGCGAGCGTGATGCGAGCGTCACCAACGACCATTTCCGAATTTGGACCGCATTCTGAAACGAAACTAAAGAGCGAGGGGTCGGAGGCGAGGTCAACGACGCTGCGGTCGATTTCGTAGAGGCTCCACGTCTCCTGAGGCTTGCGATGACAGAGCAGGCTGCCCGTCCCGAGGCCGACGATGCCGACAGTGCGGTTTTTACCTGCGCGCCGTTCCTGCGCCGCCGCGAGGCTGGCACGGATTGCTCCGGTTTCGTGGTAATAGGTAAGCGGTTTGGGGCGTGTGCCCTGCCCCAGATCGGAGATCAACTGGGCGCCATGGAGCGTGGTCCCGTGATACATCGCGTTATGCGTACCCTCGTCCGAGGTGCGGACCGAAAGGCTGCCAAAGAAAGTGCGCTTTGAATAGAGGTCGTGCTGCAGGTTTGCGAGCAGCAGCGCGAGCGGCAGAAACAGGACGGTAAAGGCGACCGCGCGCGGTTCGGATTCGCGGTAGCTGAGCGCCTGGCCCGTGCCGAGTATCAGCAGTACGATCTGCAGACCCAATATCCATTCCGCGCCCTCGGGTAACGGGATCGTACCGCCGCTGATCAGAACATAAAGTGCGGCCCCGCTAGCAAGCGCGATTGCTCCGGCGCGCATACTCCGCGACGTGTTCCCGCCGTAGATCGACTGACGGGCGAGCAAGGCGGCGGCGATCAGAATAGGGTATTCGAAAATCGTGTCGAACAAATGCATCGCAACCAGCGAGGCGAAGACGCCGCCCAAGACGCCGCCCAACGACATGAGCAGATAAAATTCCGTCAGGTATGCGGCCTTAGGCCGGTTATCCACCATCCGTGTGTGGCAGTAGAGCGCGGCAAGGAAGAAGAATGACAGATGGAAAGCCACCGTCACAGCCGTGTTCAGAACCAGACTGAGGGACAGTTCGATCAGAACGGCGGCGGCTGCAAACGGTACGATTTTTCTCAGTAGCGGTTCGGGCAACCATTGCTGACGCTGGAAGGCCAAAACGAAGGTCAACAAGAACAGGGCCAGCGGGATAACCCAAAGAAAGGGTGCGGCGGCGATGTCCGTAGAAATATGCGCCGTGACGGCGACCAATAATCCTGACGGAATGAATGCCAGCGCAACCCAAAGGGCGCGCAGTTTCCACGTCGGAGGGCTGAGTGCGATCTTTTGCAAACCGAAGGTCGTCGTTTCTGAGGTCCGGTTCAGAACCAACAGCGCACAGGCACCTATGGTCGCGGTCAAAGCAAGAAAGCCGGCGCTCCAGAGCATCGTTTGCGTCGAAAGACCGAACTGCGGTTCGAAGAAAATGATGTAAAGAATCAGCGAGGCAAAGCTGCCGATATTGCTCGCCCCGTATAGAAAGTACGGATCGGCGGCATGGGCATGGCCGGAACGGGCGAACCACGCTTGCAGCAATGGGCCATTCGCCGAAACAGCGAAGAACGGCAGGCCGACGCCCGCAGTAAACAAACCGAGAAGCCACAGCGTTTGCCCGCTTTCGGGCGGCACACCTAATCCTTCGGGGATAGATAGTGGCAGAGCGATGAAAGCGATAACGAGAACAGCGATGTGGATGATCGCCGCGGTGCGGATCGAGCAGCGCGCGGTTAACAGATGCGCGTAGGCATAGCCGAGTAACAGCATCGACTGAAAAAACACCATCGCGACGGACCATACGCCCGGCGAACCGCCGAGGCGCGGCAACACGAGTTTCGCAAACATCGGCTGGACAGAAAACAACAAAAAGGCGCTGAGAAAGATCGTGGCAGTGTAGGTGGCCAGAAGGGTTTTGCCGCTGGCAGGACTGCGCGGAACCGCTGAAACATCGACATGCATGGCAGATCACCTAAGCCGGAAGAGACTTAGGCACTCGTAAACCAACAGGCTTAACAGGGAGTGGATAGCAAGCGGTTAGCCGTCCCCCGCAACTGCTCGCGAGGGACGAGCAGCGCAGGAGTGCTAGTCTTCGTCGTCGCGGACAAAGCGGCGCGACCGGGCGCTGATGCGGTCGACTTCCTGCTTAACCATGCTCTCGACGAGCGTTGGCAGATTATCATTCAACCAGTCGCGCAGCATGGGACGCAGCGTATCCTGAACCATGCCCTCGATTGTCGGCGAATCTTCGTCATCAGTGATCTTGATGCCGCCATAGATCCGTCGCGGGGCTTGCTCGTCATACCGGGCCAGTGCGGCGAGTGAACGGGCTGCGCTTTCCTCCGCCCCGCCTGTCACCAAAGCATCCTCGGGCGGTTGCGCCACAACGGGCAGGCGCCCGCGCAGTGCATCGCGCACCAGTCCGCCTACCGTCTCCATCTCGTCCTCGGTCGGCGCGCCGTCATCGCGTTGACGGGCCGGACCCTCATCGAGGCCTGTTGAATACGTCCCCTGAATTTCAGGGGGTAAATCCTCTTCCGTCTCGTCTGCCGAGTAGAACCGATCATCAAGCGCCCGCTCTTTGTCGTCCCCTGCACCGGACCCATCGGCAAGGACCGCACTGTAGTCGCCGTGCAGACCTGTAACTGCCGCTGTTTCAAAGGATTGGTCGAGTTTTGATTCGCCGTCGGTGGATATGCGATCTGCGCCCGGAGGATTGAGATCAACCCGCTCGAAAACCGGCGGCGGCAGGTCTTCGCTGTTGCTTGGCACTTTACCGGTTTCAATGCTGCGCGTTAAATCGAGGATATCGTCGTCATTGTCGGCCTTGTTGTCATTAAGCGGCGTGCCCCCGGACAGCCGATCCATCAGCCCGCCGCGCGTCGAAGTCGCTGCTGCCGCTCCGATACCGGCTGCGGTCATTGCGCCGATCCCTATGGATGAACCGCTCGTCTCGTCTGGTGTATATGCGGCGGCATCGTCCAGAAGCTTCGCATCAGCATATGGATCGCTTTCGCCTGCCGAATCGAGTAATTCGTTCAACTCAAGCTCATCGTCGAGCGTATCCGTCAACTCGAACGTGTCGTCGCCGCTCAGCGGGTCTGTTTCACCTTCGGACAACGAGTGCCCTGCGACACGCCGCCAAAGGGCCCCGTCACGTTGGGGAAAGATCTGTTCGCCGGTCGGATCGACGCTGCCGGCTGCCGGTGTTTGCGCCGCCATTGCGGCGTCGTACTCTGCAAGGGCAAGGGCCGCTGCGTCCTCGTCAACAGCAAAGGAATCCCTTATCATCTCTGGGTTTGACGCAGTGGGCGAAGTGGAAGCCGTCGCTGCTGGCGATGCATCCTCGTCGTCGATAATTTTGCGAATCGAGGCGAGAATATCTTCCATGCTCGGCTGGGAAGTCGATGTAGGTTGATCTGTCATGGCGCCCTTCGGGTTTTCAAATCACCGCCTCCAGCGGCTCAATTTGATACAGGTTACGCGCGGCGGGCTACAGGAACAAGGATCGTCCTATAACTCATACACCGTATCTCGGGGACACCAGTATCGTTCAACGTCAGAATAATCCTGCACGGTTAAAAGCGTCTTAGACTCATCCGAATTTCATTCGCGGGTGGCGTGTTCAATCAAAAAGCCCATCTCTTGCCCGCTGGCATGATCCGCGCTAGGAGTTTTGCGTGAAATATGCGCCGCAAAAATTTGGATCTCGGGAGGCGGGCCGTTGGTTGGCACGCGCCGGATTGCGGCCGACACGGCAACGCAGTGCATTGGCAAGTCTGCTGGTCGAGGGCGGCAATCGCCATCTGACCGCGGAGGCGTTGTTTGCCGAGGCGCAACCTGCCGGAGCGGACGTTTCGCTTGCGACAGTATATAACGCGCTTCGTGCTTTCACGGATGCGGGTCTCTTGCGCGAAGTGAACATCGAGGCGGGGCGCGTCTATTACGACACCCGGGTCGATGATCATCCGCACTTTTATTACGAGGACGA
The DNA here is from genome assembly GCA_937958345.1 of uncultured Neomegalonema sp. Classification (GTDB taxonomy): domain Bacteria; phylum Pseudomonadota; class Alphaproteobacteria; order Rhodobacterales; family Rhodobacteraceae; genus JAHDDY01. Next base: position 14,000 of record CALGNW010000123.1, read on the forward strand.
CGGGTCGATCGCCGATGCCCCCGCCGGCTCGGTCAGGATCGCGGCACTGCCTGACGTACCCGAAGGGTGCGAGGTTGCCAGCGTTGACGTTGTGATTCGTTTGCGCCGCCGATAGCCGGTTCTTCGCTGCGGTCGCCAAAGACGGGCTGCGAATGCCGGAGTCGGACGCCGCGCTTGCCGACTCAGGGCCTTGATGCACCATTTTCGTTTGAATTTTGCGTTGCTTGGTTGAGTGGCTCTCGCGCTGCTCCCGATTAAGATGCTGATTCAGCCTAGATTTTGGACACATGAATCAATAATGTACAGAAAATTAGACAGTTGTATCTGTCCGAAATCTATGACAGTGTGGCACTCTGTCGCAGGCCAGCGAGGGTTTGCTCTTGATCACAGAGATGCCGATGGGCGTCTCGGCGGTCGGCGATGATGTGGGCATCTTAATTGACGCCAAATTTAGGAGATGAAGCATGAGCGACACTGCTGACGATCCAGACAAAGTCTGGCCAACCGGTCTTACGCTGAATGAAGCGGAAGAAGTTCACAGCTATCTGATCGATGGCACCCGCGTATTCGGCGGAATTGCCTTGATCGCACACCTGCTCGTCGCCGTTTCGACGCCGTGGCTGGGATAAGGAGTAAACTATGAACAACGCAAAAATGTGGTTGGTTGTTAAGCCGACCGTCGGGGTTCCGCTGTTCCTTTCAGCAGTCGCAATCGGCTCGTTTGCCGTGCACGTCGCTGTTCTCAGTAACACGTCTTGGGTTTCCGACTTCCTGTCGGGCAATGAACTCGGAAGCGGTGGAGCAACTGCGGCGATTACGACCGAAGGGTCGAACTTCGCAAGCGCTCCGTCGGCGACCGGCGAGCGTATCACGGTTGTCCTGCCTGATGGACGCACAGCCGTTGCTGTGATCGAGAAAGCGCCAACGCTGGTGGCGTCGCGCATCGTCAGTTCTGACTGACAATGCCAAAGCAAACGACTTGATCGCTCCGGCGGTCAGGTCGAAACCGCTTTAGCGTCCAGAAACGCGATCCGCTAAAGCGCAGTCACACATCAGGCCGCGTAACCGACGATGTCGGGCGTGGCAGACCGCGAGGCACTTCGCTGTGTTGAACAAATATCGCCGATATGCACTCGGAAGATTGTCAACGATGGGTTCGAAGTACCTGCCGTTTGCAGATGTTGCGACGACGAATGTGCCGCTCTCGCGCCTTCTCAGACTTTCGTTGTTTCAGGTTACCGTCGGTATGGCGTTGGTTCTGCTCGTCGGAACCCTCAATCGCGTGATGATCGTCGAGTTGGCTGTTCCGGCTACCCTGGTTGGTGTGATGCTGGCACTGCCGATTGTCTTTGCCCCTCTGAGAGTGCTGATCGGGTTCCGATCCGATACGCATATTTCCGCACTTGGCTGGCGGCGCGTGCCCTTTATCTGGAAGGGAACGATGCTGCAATTCGGCGGTTTTGCCATCATGCCTTTCGCGCTGCTGGTGCTGTCGGGCTATGGCGAGGCGGTCGATGCGCCGCGTTGGATCGGTCTCTCGTCCGCGGCACTGTCTTTTCTTCTTGTCGGAGCCGGTGTTCATACGGTGCAGACGACCGGTCTGGCGCTGGCCACTGATTTGGTGCGCGAGGATGATCAACCCAAAGTCGTCGGCTTGATGTACGTCGCGTTGTTGCTTGGTATGATTTTAAGCGCACTGGTTTTCGGGGCGCTCCTCGAAAATTACACACCGGGCCGACTGATACAGGTCATTCAGGGGGCGGCGGTCACGACCGTTGCGCTCAATCTGTTCGCAATCTGGAAGCAGGAACCCCGTGATCGCGCGAGGGCTCAGTCCCAAGCGCCACCGCAGAAGTTTGACGAATCCTGGCGCGCTTTTGCCCGCAATGCCGGTGCGCTGCGCCTGCTGGTAATCATCGGACTTGGCACAGCGGGTTTCGGAATGGCCGACGTATTAATCGAGCCTTACGGTGGACAGGCACTGGGGATGAGCGTTGCCGGAACGACAAAACTCACCGCTGTCATGGCGTTCGGCGGTTTGATCGGCTTCGGGTTTGCCTCAAGGGTTTTGAGCCGTCCGGATGGGTGTCCTGCAACGATGGCAAATTGCGGCGCTATGCTGGGCGTTCCGGGATTTTTGGCCATTATCGCGACACTCTACGTCCCGAGCGTTGAACTGTTTGTCCTGGCGACACTTTTACTCGGGATCGGTGCTGGCCTTTTCGGTCACGGAACTCTGACGGCGACGATGCGCGCGGCACCAAAGGATCAGGTCGGACTTGCCTTGGGGACGTGGGGTGCCGTGCAGGCAACGGCTGCAGGATTGGCGGTCGCGATTGGCGGTATCATGCGCGACATCATCACCGGATGGTCGGCAATGGAACCGACAAGTGCCGGAAATGCCTATCTGCCGGTTTTTGTTTTCGAGATCGTCCTTCTGGTCCTCGCCTGTGTGGTGTTGGCTCCGACGATTCGAAAACTCGGGCAATCTCGACACAGAGCAGCACGCGCCTATGTTCAACCAAAGGCGTCGTTTGACTCACATTAACCATTTGCGAATTTCGCAACGCACGATTTTGAGTGGAGGAAGATATGACGACTATCATCACGCGGCTCTATAAGGACGATTCGGCAGCCAATGCGGTCGTCGCGGGTCTCTCTGAAGCTGGTTTTCCAGATAAATTATACAGCACCATCGGTGGCGGGGGCGATGTCGCGTCAGCCTTGGCGGATGCGAGTGTTGGTGAAGATGCGGCCGCTGCGTATGCGCCTCTGATCGATCAGGGCAACAAACTCGTCGTTGTCCGCGCGCCTTTTACGCCCTTCGGCGCAGCAAAAGAGGCGATGAAGATTGTTGACAGTCAACCGACCGTCGATGCCGGTGTTGCCAACGAGAATGTTTTTGTCAGCGAGGAAATGAAAGAATCGTCTTTCCCGAAAATTCTGAGAAATCAGCATTTCGGTGATTTTCTTGTACCGCTACTGATAAAAAGCGCCGCAAGCCCTGCGCGTGGAATGGGTGTGCGGTCTGATGCCTCGCGCAAAAAGCGCACATCCGCGGTCGGGCGGCATGGTCACTGGTCGACGCCCATACTCGACATTGCGCTGATCAGACGGGGAAAGCGGGAAATTTCAGTTTATCGCGAAACCAAACGCTTCGGCGCGTTTCTGGTGCCTTTACTGAGCAAGCGTAAGCCGGCGGCCAATTCGGTCTTCAGCGGTACGGTGCGGTTCGGTGACTTCCTTGCCCCGTTGTTAATCCGCCGGTGACGTCCCACTTAATTCCGAAATGAAATGCCGAAAAGGTCCCACGCAAGCGGGGCCTTTTTTTCGGGCAATGCAGAATCCCGGGTTGTTGACGCTGCAGCGGCGCGCGGCGATTATTTGTCCTGAATTCAGATCGAGGAAATGACCTGACCGTGACGAGTACCGGAATCAATCGGTCCGAAACCACAGAGGGCCTCGCCGGGCCGCGGTGGACGGTTCCGGCGGTTCTCGTTGCCTGTATGTGCGTCTCGATCCTGTCGACCGATCTTTACACGCCCAGCCTTCCACATCTGACGCGCGTTTTCGGGACGGATGCGGGGACTGTGCAAATGACCATGAGTGCCAATTTCATCGGTTACGCGCTGGGACCGTTTGCGATTGGACCATTGTCTGACAGATTTGGCCGCCGGCCCCTGTTATCGCTTTGCATGGTACTGTTTGCGGTGTTCAGCGTCGCCTGCGCCATCGCTCCGACAATTGAATCCCTGATCGCGGCCCGAATTTTTCAGGGCGCTGCGGCCTCGGTTGTTTCCGTTCTCGGGGTTGTCATCATCCGCGATCTTTATAGCGCACCGGATGCCATGCGGGTGCTGAGCATCTACGGGGCAGCGATCGGCGTTGCGCCCGCAATAGGGCCCGTGCTGGGAGGCTGGGTCCATGTAGCCTTAGGATGGGCGGCTAATTTCTGGCTGCTCGCTGTTCTTGGTTTGATTGTCTCAGTCGCGGCCTGGCACATTGTTCCTGAAACAGGTCGCCGCACGCCTTTGGACCTGAGGCTGTCGATGCGCCGGTACAGCGGCCTGCTGCGTGATCCGAGGTTTGTGCTGCCGGGGCTAGCGATTTCATCGGTTTTCGCGGGACTCTTCGCGTATATTACCGCCGGTCCATTCCTGCTGATAGACCATCTCGGCGTGCCGACGGAAAAGTACGGCTATTATTACGGTGTCGGCGTCATCGCCTATATCCTGGGGGCCGGTCTTGCCAACCGGTTTGCCGAACGCGCATCGCCTCGTGCGATCATGCAGGCGGGCGTTTCGATATCACTCGCCGGTGCATTGGCGATGCTGGCGCTCGACGTGAGCGATCTGATCTCGCCGGTCACGATTGTTATGGCGATGTCGGTATTTTCGCTCGGTCTCGGATTGACATTCTCCGCCGGTCCGCTCGTGATGCTGGCCGACGTCCCCAAGCAAAGGGGCGCTGCGGCGGGTGTTCTGTTCGGCGCAGGCCAGAGCCTCGGCGCGGCGATGGGGGCGTACTCCGTCGCTACCTTTTACAACGGCAGCGCGACGCCCTTGGTGATTGCGATCCTCATTTTTACCGGGCTTGGCGCCTTGTTTGTTCTGGCGGCACGGTCCAAGCCTTGATGCCGGACTTGAGGCAACTCGACGGCACGCAAGCAGGCATCGCCGTTAATGCGCTGTTTACCGTGCTGCCTCATGCCAATGCAAAACCCTAGCGTGTTTGATCGGAAGATAACTCTCTGATGCCATTGATCCCCTCCGCCGCCCCTGAGGACACCCCCGGATCGGGACGCATTCGCGACCGTGTCCATATCTTTCCCGTCAGAGTTCATTGGGAAGATACGGATGCCGGAGGGATTGTTTACCACGCAAGCCATCTGAGATTTATGGAACGGGGACGCAGTGAGATGCTGCGTGTCCTCGGTCTTGATCAAACCGATCTGATCCGCGCCCATGGGATTAACTATGTCGTTGCGCGGATTGAGATTGATTACCGCGTGCCCGCACTTTTTGACATGGCGCTCAGAGTTCTCACTTCGGTTGAACGGCTGGGCCGGTCACGGCTGGAGTTGCGGCAGGTGATCGTGTGTGATGACCGAATATTGGCCGAGGGTTTGATCCGCTGTGCCGGTGTCGGACCTGACGGAAAACCGCGTGTTGTGCCGGAGGCTGTGCGCAATCTTTTCGAACCGATGCTGAAAAGCGACGGGTCGTGACGAACGCTCCTTTAGGATGTGCAAAGTCCAATTTTGGTCACGATTGGACCGTCTTTTCCGTCGACCCGTTTAGCTTGGGTGATGCGCGGTTAATACCCGTGCCTTTCTCTTTCGACTCGATGAATATAAAGGGCTGAACTTGATGGATTTTTCCTTCATTGATTTGATGAGCAACAGTATGGGCGGCCTGTCATGGGCAACGCCGCGCGCGGGCTCTCCGGCCATTGATGCGCTGAACACCGGCCCTGATTTTTCGGCTTGGGCGATGTTCAAAGAGGCAAGCCTGGTAGTTCAGATCGTCATGGTCATTCTGATCGCCGCCTCGTTCTGGTCCTGGGCGATCATTGTCGAGAAAATCTGGAAGTTCGGCGCGCTGCGTAAGAAATTCGATGCTTTCGAGAAATCATTTTGGTCCGGAACATCGCTGGATGACCTCTACGCGAAACTCGATGCGGAAAAGCGGTCACCGATCGAGCGCGTCTTTGCCTCGGGCATGCGCGAGTGGCGGCGGTCGTTTGAAACGGGCGGCGGACTGATTGCGGGTGCATCCCAGCGGATCGACCGCGCCATGGGGGTTGCCGTCGAACGTGAGACGCAAAAACTCGAAAGCTGGATGGGCTTCCTCGCGACCGTCGGCGCGATTGCACCCTTCGTGGGCCTGTTCGGCACGGTTTGGGGCATTAAAAACAGTTTTGAGCAAATCGCTGTCAGTCAGAACACAAACCTGTCGGTTGTTGCCCCCGGCATTGCCGAGGCTTTGCTGGCGACCGCGTTGGGCCTGATCGCTGCTATTCCGGCGGTTATTGCATATAACGCATTGTCGGAACGGATTGGCCGTCTGGCGGCGCGTCTTGATGCCTTTTCTGACGAGTTTGCAACGCTTCTGTCGCGCCAGCTTGAACGGCGGGCCGCGTAATGGGTGCTGCACTCGGGAGTGGCCGGCAAGGCGGACGCCGCAACGGCCGGGGTCGGCGGCGCGGCCACGGAATGATGTCGGAAATCAACGTCACTCCGTTCGTCGATGTCATGTTGGTGCTGTTGATTGTCTTTATGGTGGCGGCTCCGCTGCTCACGGTCGGCGTGCCGGTGAACCTGCCTAAGACCGACGCCAATCCGTTGCCGACGGAGCAGCGCGAACCTGTAACGGTCAATGTCGATGCCGACGGTGCAATTTTCCTGCAGGGTGATCCGGTTACAACCGCCGAGCTGCGCGAGCGCCTTGCGGCCATTGCATCCGAGCGCGGCGCGGACGAGCGGGTGTTTGTGCGTGCGGATCAGGCCGTAGATTACGGCGATGTGATGAGCGTTATGGGTTTGCTGAATTCGGTGGACTTCAGAAATATCGGCCTCGTTACCGATCCCGGTGGTCCCGTTGCGAGCGGTGTGCGCGCTGTCGGCCAGCAATAGCGCGCCCTAAAAAACGCCTGAATAGCTCAGTAGGATCGAACGATCATGTATGTCGGACCCGCAGTTTCTGGCTTATTGCATCTGGGGCTTCTCGCTCTGGCGCTTGCCCCTGCGCGGCCCGAACCTATCGTTTCGCCCGATTTCGGGCCATCGGTTGAAGTCGAACTGATGTCGTTGAACGAATACAACGCGATGATCGGGCAGATACCGCAGGTTCCCGAAGGTTCGGCTCCCGGTGCCATTGCGGTTCCGGATACTGAAGTGGCGATGAATATTCCGTTGCCGACGCCGTCCCCTGCCGTTGTGCCTGATCCTCCGACCGGAGTGTCGCTGGCGGTGCCTCCGGTTGAAATTCCTGCCGAAACCGACAACCTGCCGCCTGAATCCGCTTCGGTCGAGGCCGATACGGACGCGCCGGAACTGGAAGTCGATGCGCGTGCCTTGCAGGACGCCCCCGTATCGAAAGCCGATATTCTGCCGGATGACCGGGTTCGGATTGTCACTGCACCCGAAGCGCCCGAACAGCCGCGCGGTGTGATGGATGCGCCGGATATAGATACCGACCCCGACCAGCCGCCCGAGCCGGAAGAACTTGCCGAACCTTCTCTGGAACCGGCTCCGCCAACTCAGGTTGCAGAGGCCACCGAACCGCAGCGCAATGGTGCCCCACCGTCGGAGTCTCCGCTGCCGCGTGCCAAACCCCGCGGCAGTCTTGCGGCGGAGTCTTCGGACAAAAAGACCCCCGCCTCTCCGGTCGCCGAAGCCGGTGACGGCCCCCGGCAAAGAAACACGGACGAGGATCAGGAGAGAAGCGCCGATGCTGCGCGCGACGCGCTCGAAAAACTGACCCGGAATGAGGATGTTGCAGAGGCTGAAAAACTTTCAGCTGAAGCGGCGGAAGAAGAAAAACTGCGGGCAGAAGACGCCCGTATCGCAGCCGAAGACGCCAGAATTGCCGCCGAGGAAGCGGAACAACAGCTTGCTGCCGAACGCGCGGCTGCCGAGCTTGAGAAAGCCGAGAGCGAGGCGGCCGAGGAAGAGGCGCGCCGAATCGCAGAGGCCGAGATCGCCGCTGCGCGCGAGGAAGATGAAAAGGCGCGATTGCAGGCCGAAGAGGACGCGCGCCGCGCGGCTGAAGAGGAAGCAAGGCGTCTGGCCGAGGCTGAGCTTGAAAAGCAACGGCTGGCCGAAGCCGAGGCTCTGAAAAAGGCCGAAGAGGAACTTGCTTTGCAGCGGGCGGCAGCCGAGGAAGCGAAGCGTCTGGCCGAAGAAGAGCTGGCGGCACAACGCGCGGCGGAAGAAGAGGCGCGGCGTTTGGCCGAGGCCGAGCTTGCCGCGGAAGAGGCACGTAAACTCGCCGAAGCCGAGTTGGAGCGAGAACGTCTTGCGCAGGCTGAGGCTGAGGCAGAGGCGGCGCGCCAGCAGGCGGCGGCAGAGTTGGCGGCGCAGCGCGCTGCCGAAGAAGCACAAGCGGCCCGTCTTGCCGAAGAACAGCGCAAAATGCGTGAAGAAATGGCGGCTCTGGAAAGAGCACGCGCGGAAGAAGAGGCGCGCCGTCAGGCCGCTCTGGCCCAGCAACAGGCGGTTCTTGAGCAACAGGCAGCGCAGCGCGCACAGGAACAGCAACGCATCGCTGAAGAACAGGCCCGCCGCGCCTACGAGGCCGAACAGCGCCGTTTGGCGGACGAGGCAGAGGCCGCGCGGCAATACGCGCTGCGACAACAGCAACTTCAGCAGTTCAATTCCCAGTCGCAGGTCGGACAGCAAACGGACAGCAATCTATCGGTCGGGTCAGGTGCTCCTGCGACAGCGCCGCAGGGCGATTCTTTCATGGCCATGCTTGGTAATGCCGTTCCGACGCAAGGCGGCGGGACATCGGGCGGATCGCGCACCTTTTCGCAGAACGTCGCAGCGCAAAACAACGCCGCGCCCCTGACTCAGGGTGAACAGCAGCAGCTGCTCAACCAGCTCTCGCGGTGCTGGCGCGTATTCGGGACGAATATCGACGTGGCGACAATTCGGGTGAATTTGACTCGCGAAGGGCTGGTAGCCGGCGAAACCCCGCGCGGTGGGTCACCCAGAGCAATCGAAATCGCCATCCGTGCGCTGCGTGAATGTCAGCCGTTCCCATTGCCGCCGCAAAAATATGGATCATGGCAACAACTGGATATTGTCTTTGATCCGAGAAGGATGACGCTTCAATGATAAAACCTCTTTTGCAGTTTGTTTTGGCCGCCTGCGTTCTGTCGACTGCGGCGGTGACTGCCGAGAGGGTGTCGGCACAATCTGCGCCCCTGAAACTCACGTTGGATCAGGGTGTTGTCGAGCCGCTACCGGTCTCGGTGATCGACTTTTTCGACGGGAATGGCGCGCAGGGTCAACTCGGCGCTCAGATCGCTCAGGTGATCGAGGCTGATTTGGCCTCAACCGGCCTTTTTCGCACTGTGCCCGATGCTGCTGTTGCACCGCTCGCCCCGAGCTTTATTTCCCCGCCCCGATTCAGTGATGTCCGTGCTGTTTCCAATGCCGTTGCTCTTGTTACCGGCGAAACCACGCAGGCGGGCGATGGGCGCATGACGCTGAAATTCCGCCTTTGGGACGTCGTAAGCCAGCAACAACTCGCGGGATTCCAGTACACTGCTGACCCGGGTTCGTGGCGACGCATGGCCCATCGGACAGCCGATGCGATCTACGAAAGACTGACCGGCGAACCGGGATATTTTGAAACCCGTGTCGTTTTCGTGGACGAGCAAGGCCCGAAAGACAAGCGTGTCAAACGGCTCGCGGTCATGGATTATGACGGAGCGAATGTTGAGTATCTGACAGGCGGAAACTCTCTGGTGCTTACGCCGCGTTATTCTCCGCGTTCTCAGGAAATCACCTATATCACCTATCGTGATGGTCTTCCGCGCGTTTACCTTCTGGACGTCGAAACCCGCAGACAGGAAATTCTGGGCCGGTTTCCGGGGATGACTTTTGCACCCCGGTTCTCGCCGGAGGGGACCAGCGTCGTTATGAGTCTGGCCAAGGGCGGTACGACCGATATTTATCTTATGGATCTGGCCTCGCGTCAGGTTCGGCAGCTGACCCGCGGTTCGTCGATTAATACGGCCCCGTCCTATTCGCCCGACGGTTCACGCATCGTATTTGAATCCGATCGCGGCGGATCGCAGCAGCTATACGTGATGGATGGAAACGGCGGCAACCCCAAGCGGATCAGCTTTGGCAACGGGCGCTATGCCTCACCGGTCTGGTCGCCGCGCGGGGATCTGATTGCATTTACCAAGATTACCAAGGGCGCGTTCGGCATCGGTATCATGTCTCCTGATGGCTCGGGCGAGCGGATGCTGACCAACAGCTTCCTGGACGACAGCCCGACTTGGGCACCGAACGGACGTCGTTTGATGTTTTACCGCGAGACGTCCGGCGAAAACGGTCGGCCCGCGCTTTATACCGTCGATATCCGTGGTGGCAGCGAACAGCGTGTACAGACGCCGGGCCCTGCATCCGATCCGGCCTGGGGGCCGCTGATGCGCTGATCCGCAGATGGTGGAATACGAACGAAAGAGGCAAGTGTTTGCCTTTCGAAACAACCAAGAGCAGGCTTATACCTGCATAATGAAATGACAGATTGAGGAGAATTCCCATGCGTCTTGTTGCGCTCCGTTTTGCTCTGATTGCTACTGTTGCCTCCGTCGCTCTGGCGGGATGTGCTGGCAAAAAGTCCCCGGTTGGAATTGACGCCAACACAACCGCCAGCGGCGTTGGCGGTTTCGGACCCGGCAGCGGTGCCGGATCTGCCCCGGGCGGGTTTGGTGCCGGTTCCGGCGGAACCGGCGCCGGTGTCGGCGGCGGCGCAGGCGCAGGCGTAGGAGACATTGCCGGTCTGGGCGGCGGGACGGGCGCACAGCTTTTCCGCGACGCCAATGGCAATCTGGTCGATGCGAACGGAAATCCGGTTGATGAATTCGGCAATCCCCTAGGCAACGGCACCGGCGGTGTCGTCAATGGTGGCGGGGCGTTTCAGCCCGGCGGCAATGGTGTTTTCCTCGACGGAAACGGAAATTTCGTCGATGCGAACGGCAACCCCGTTGACGTCAATGGAAACCCGATTTCCGGCGGTGCCTTTCAGGCTGGTAACACCATCTCGACGGACGGGAACGGCAACTACTTTGATGCCAATGGAAACCGCGTCGATCAGTTCGGTAATCCGCTGTCTGCGGGGCAGGGAACCGGCGGGGGCCAGTTCGTAACGGGACAGGGTGCGAGCCCCTATAACTTTGCCGGAGATGACGGAAGCCCGGGTTACTTCACGCAGCGCGTCGGAGACCGGGTTCTCTTTGATACCGACAGTTCCACGATTGACGCGGAGAGTCAGGAAATCCTGCGCCGCCAAGCGGCGTGGTTCCGTCAGCATCCGCAATACGCGATTACGATTGAAGGTCACGCCGACGAGCGCGGTACGCGGGATTACAACCTTGCGCTGGGTGCGCGCCGTGCAAACGCCGCGCGCAGCTTTTTGAGCGCACAAGGCATCGATCCGAACCGTATTCGCACCGTTTCGTACGGTAAAGAGCGTCCGGTGCGGGCGAGCTCGACACCGGGTGCATGGCGTGTGAACCGCCGGGCTGTTACAACACTGCGCGGTGGTCCATCGTCCTAGGTTGATGTGGCCCCTGTTTTGCGGGGGCCGCAATACCCTGAACATGTCTCTTAACTTCAAAGTCTGTGGTTCCGAATGATCATATTTCGCTCACTTCGAATTTTCAGCTTTGCGCTTTGCGCCGTTTGTATGTCTGTGCTTGCGGCTGAGGCTCAGCAACGGGTGCAAGTCGGGAGTCTGATCGAGCGGATTGACCGACTTGAAACCGAAGTGACCCGACTGCGGGTTTCGCAGGGCGGGGGCGGTAGCGATATCGCACGTCTTGACCAGATCGAGCAGGAGCTGCGCCGGTTGACCGGTATTATCGAGCGCCTGGAATACGACACACGCCGCGAACTCACTGCCGCCGAGACGCGCATGTCGAGTTTCGAGAGTCGGTTATCGGCGCTCGAACAGGACGGCGCGGCCATGGCTGCTCCCCGCTCAGTGACGACCGAAAGCAGTTTTGCAACGGCGACGCCGCCAGCGATCCAACCGCAAGCGGGCGCTCAGCCAATTCAGACATTCACGCCAGATCAAGCCGCACCGGCATATCAGCCTCAAGCGAGTTTTCAACAGCAGCCGGGCGTATTTGAACCGCAACCGCAGCAATTTGCCGCGCAGCCGCCAGCGCCGTCATTTCAGGGTGCGGATGCGCTGTATGATGCGGGCATCCGGTTGCTCAACATCGGCTCGTTTGACGAGGCCGGAGCGCAGTTCGAAGATTTGATTGCCACCTATCCGCAAGATCCGAAGGCGGGTCAGGCGCAGTTCTGGCTTGGAGATATGCACTTTAAGCTCGGACGTTTCGAGCAAGCGGCAAGTGCTTTTCTCGACTCGTTCCGCAACTGGCCAGAGGGCGCAAAAGCGCCTGACAGCCTTTTGAA
>CALGNW010000124.1 GCA_937958345.1 uncultured Neomegalonema sp.
ACTTTCGGGTGGACCATGCCCGACCCCAAAATCTCCAGCCAGTCATCGCCCTCGCCCACCTTCAGCACGCCCTTATCCCAAGAACACCGGATATCGACCTCTGCCGATGGTTCCGTAAACGGGAAGTGCGAGGCGCGAAAGCGCAGTTCGACATTATCAACCTCGAAGAACGCTTTGACGAATTCTTCCAGCGTCCATTTCAGATTGGCCATCGTGATGTTCTTGTCGATGGCCATACCCTCGACCTGATGAAACATCGGCGTGTGGGTCTGGTCATAGTCGGACCGGTACACCCGTCCCGGCGCAATAAACCGAACCGGCGCGCCCTCGGCCTCCAGCGTTCGAATCTGAACCGGCGACGTATGCGTGCGCAGGACATGCCGCGTGCCATCGGCCTTCGGCGTCATATAGAACGTGTCCATTTCGGCGCGTGCCGGATGCTCGGGAACGATGTTCAGGGCATCAAAATTGTGCCAGTCATCCTCGATCTGCGCGCCCTCTTTCACGTCAAAGCCCATATCCGCAAAAATCGCGGTAACTTCTTCCGTGACGACCGATACGGGATGCAGGGTTCCCTGTTGGCGCGGACGCGGCGGCAGTGACACATCCAGCCACTCAGTTGCGAGCCGCTCGTTCAGGATCGCATCCCCCAGAGCCGCCTTTTTCGCGGAAATAGCAGAGTTTATCTCGTCTTTGAGGGCATTCAGCGCCGGTCCCGCCGTCTGGCGCTCCTCCGGTGTCATCTTGCCCAGTTCGCGCATTTTGAGCGCAACTTCGCCCTTTTTGCCGACAGCGGCAACGCGCGCCGACTCCAGCGCCGCATCATCGGCTGCATCGTTCACGGCACTTAAGTATTTCGTGCGAAGATCGCTGAGGTCGCTCATCGGTACATCCCGCTGCATGGTCGTTAACATGCGGCTTAACAGAGCGGCCTGACGATTTCCACATGCGCGACATTGCAGGTTATGGACTTTTTCAGCGCCATGCGCTTAACGTCCGCCCAGCAACGACGGAGAGTGACCCATGAACAATTACGACCCCGAGAATTTCAAGCCCGGCGAAATGGACATCAGCGATCAGGCCACCGCCTTCGACGGTTTCCTGAAGACATGCGTGATTGTCACGGTTGCTACGATCGCAGTCTGCATCTTTCTGCTGATCGTCGGCGTCTAAAACACAATAAAACGCGCCGCACCGGCTCAGGGCAGTTGCGGCGCGGGCATGAACGTCGGCGCACCGTTTACGAACGTGAATCCGTTTTTGAACGACACAGTGAAGACCTGTTCGCCCTCCCGCTCGCCTTTGCGGGCAAAGCTGTCCAGCATCACCCCGTAAAGATTGGCCTGTTTCTCAGGCAGATAACCCGCGCGCGCCGCATTCCCTAAAAACGGCCCCAACCCCTGAAGCCTCAGGGTCAGGTCACCGCTCGGAATGCGATTGCGCACGGTCGCCGCGCCGTCACCCCTGAGTGAGAGGCCCGCGATATCAAGTTCGACCTGCTCAACCTGAATCGCATCGACCGAAACCGATCTGTCGGGGCGTATCGACGTATCAGCCGCCGCCTGAAATGCCAGATTGGCCGGATCACGGGGAAAGCTGCCATTCGGGTCGATAAAATCCCACGCCTCGCCGTTGACCGCCGCGCCTGTCAGATCAAGTGTGGCGCTGACCCGTCCCGCCTCGTCGACCGGCGCGCCGCCTGCGGCGGTAAACCGGTCCACGGTCAGGCGATACGGGGCAATACCCGGCGGCGCGATCTCTATTTCAACGGCTTCACCCGCCGCATCGACGCGCAAACCCGCTCCGTCCTGCGCCAGCTTGCCGCTCAAACCGGACGACCGGATATGAACATCGGTGGCCGGAGCGCCGCTGACGGGCGAAAACCGGATTCGCTGACTCTCGGGCATCGCAAAGTTGATGACGCCCAACTCGCCCAGCGTTGCATCAAATGTTGCAACCGGCGTTTGCCAGTCGGATCGCGCCGGGCCCAGCGCCGTGCGGACAATGGACTGCGAGCGCGGCTCGATCAGCTTTCCGTGGTATCCGAAGGGAAACCCCCCGATTTCAACGGCTTGATAGGAAACAGCAACGCCCCGCGCGCTCCATTCGGCCAGTTGCATATCCAACTGGGATTGTATTTCGCCTTTGCCATAGTACCAGCCGCCACTCAATCCGGCGGCGATTAAACCGATCGATCCAAGCGCCAGTTTTGCCAGTTTCGCCATGTCGTTTCTCCTGTCGCCTGACGGCATGCCGCGCGGTATAAAGCAGATAAACAGAGATTGGTAAGGAACAGATGTCTAAGGAATTCTGGGTGTTCGGCTATGGTTCCCTTATGTGGCGCCCCGGCTTTTCGTTCGTCGAACGCAGCGTTGCAGAGCTGGCCGATCATCGCCGCAGTTTTTGTCTGAAATCAGTCCGTTACCGTGGCACGTTCGAGAATCCGGGCTTGGTACTGGCACTGGAGCCGCTCGCCGGAACATGTTGTCGCGGGGTTGCCTATCGTGTCAGCGCGGCGGATGCCGACGAAACCCGCGCCTATCTGCGCGAGCGCGAGATGGATCGCGGATCATACTACGAGAAATTTCAACCGCTTAAGCTCGGCGACGACCGGCAGGTCGAGGCACTGTGCTACGTTATCAATCCCGACAACCCCGACTACTTCCGCGATCTGTCCTTGGATGAAAAGGCCCGGATCATCGCGACAGCCGCCGGACCGGCAGGCACAAACCGCGACTATCTTTTCAACACGCGCAATGATTTGCAGGAAATGCTGGTTGAGGACTACGAGGTGGAAAATCTGGCCGCCAAGGTCGGCGCGTTGCTCGAAAATACGGGGCTTTGACGGCTAAGGCAGATCATCGACCGTATCGACATCCTGCAAAACATCCAGACGGGCAACCCGCGCGCCGCGGGGCAGCGTCGCAATCGTATCGCTCAGGGTATGCTCGGACGACCAGCGCACGCCTTGCATAAACCCCTGCGGCACCGAACCGCCGCGCATCCCGACCAGCCAGTAACCGCCATCGGGCGCCGGACCGAACACCGCATCATGGGTGCGCAAGGCCGCAATCGCCTCGGCGATATGACGCGCCTCGATCCCCGGAATATCGGCCCCGACAATAATCACCGGACCCGGCCCAAATCGGCGCAGAGCGCGGGCCATGCGCGCGCCCAGATCACCCTGCCCCTGCGGCCAGCACTGCGCGCCC
>CALGNW010000125.1 GCA_937958345.1 uncultured Neomegalonema sp.
TCTCGATTCCCAAAGCGGCTATCAGATGCGTAAAACGGTCGCCGCGATCCGAGAGGGCGGATTGTGGGGAACCGGACCGGGCGAGGGCGTGCAAAAGCTTGGCCTACCGGACGCGCATTCCGACTTTATCATCGCCGTCGCAGCGGAAGAGTACGGCCTGCTGCTGACGCTCCTCGTCATTGCGGTCTATGCTTTCATTGTTGTGCGCGGATTTATTCTGGCGGCGCATTTGAAGTCGATCTTCGCGCGCCTCGCCGTCAGCGGCATTGCCGCATTGATCGGGTTTCAGGCTTTCATTCACATCGGCGTTTCCGCGCGTCTTCTTCCGCCCACCGGCATGACGTTGCCGCTGGTCAGTTACGGCGGGTCAAGCCTGATGGCGATGGGCATTGCCTTCGGGTTTCTGCTCGGACTGACCCGCATGGATATGGAGCGTTTAAGGTGAGCAAGCTGGCGGTTCTCGCGGCGGGTGGTACGGGCGGCCATATGTTTCCCGCGCAGTCTCTGGCCGAAGAGCTATTGCGTCGCGGCTGGCGGGTGGCGCTGGCGACCGACAAGCGCGGTCTTGCGTATTCCGGCGGTTTTCCCGACGGGGTCGAGCGCCGTGCGCTAAAGGCTGCGACCCCTTCGCGCGGCGGATTGCTGGCAAAAATTGCCGCGCCGCTTGCTCTTTTCAGCGGCACGCTGGAGGCGCTGAAATGGTTCCGCGAGGGCCGCCCCGATGTTGTTATCGGTTTTGGCGGTTATCCGGCGGCTCCGGCGACGGCGGCGGCAATCCGCATGAAAATTCCGCGTATCATCCATGAACAGAACGCCGTTCTGGGCCGGGCCAACAAACTGTTCGTCAAGCGCGTTGACCTTCTGGCGTGCGGCATCGGCAAGCCCCTGAATACACCGGACGGCGTTCAGTCGGTTATCGTCGGCAATCCGATTCGCGACGCCGCACTCGCAGTTTCCGACATGCCGTATCTCCCTGTCGCCGAGGGGGCGATCAATCTGCTCGCTTTCGGCGGCTCGCAGGGGGCAAAGGCGTTGTCCGACACAGTGCCGCGCGCCCTCGCGCTTTTGCCCGAACCGGTGCGGCGCCGCTTGAAAGTTACACTTCAGGTGCGCGACGACGGCTTGGCCGCTGCTCAGGCGGTGTTGTCGGATGCCGGAATTACCGCCGAAGCCGCCGCATTTTTCGATGACATGCCCCAACGCATCGCCGGGGCGCATCTGGTTATCGCAAGGGCCGGCGCGTCAACCTGCGCCGAACTTTCCGCCATAGGCCGACCCGCAATCCTTGTTCCGCTGCCCAGCGCGACGGGCGATCATCAGACCGCGAATGCCCGTTCTCTCGAAGAGGGCGGCGGCGCGATCTTGCTTCCTGAATCGCAGATGTCCGCGCAAGGCCTTTCCGATACGATGGCGTCCCTTTTCGCGGACCCCGCGCGGCTTGTTCAGATGGCGGCACAGGCGAAAACCCATGGCCGACCGGCTGCCGCAAGCGATTTGGCCGACTTGGTCGAGGATCATGCTGCACGCGGGAAGGCTTAACTTTTCGTTTACTCTTGGGACAAAAGCTGAGCGGTGCACTGCGTGCGAACTGTCATATCTTGGTCTAACTGCGGCCCTATGTACTTGCGGATAAACCCGCATCCGGTCACAAGAACCGAATTGAACGCCCGTCACAGAACGGGCGGTATATATTGGAGCGAGCGATGACAGGCATTCCCTTTGATATGGGACCGATCCACTTTATCGGCATCGGCGGAATCGGTATGAGCGGCATTGCCGAGGTCATGCTGAATCTCGGATATAAAGTGCAGGGTTCGGACCAGCGCGAAAGCGCAATCGTAGAGCGTCTCCGTTCGATGGGCGCGGTCATTCATATCGGTCACGCGCCCGAGAATGTTGCGGGCGCAAGTGTCATCGTCGTCTCCTCGGCCATCAAGGACGAGAATGTCGAACTGTCTGCCGCGCGCGGCCATCGTGTGCCGGTGGTCCGGCGTGCCGAAATGCTCGCCGAACTGATGCGCCTGAAACTCAACGTCGCCGTCGCGGGAACGCACGGAAAGACGACGACAACCTCGCTGGTCGCAACGCTGCTCGATGCCGGGGGCTTTGACGCCACGGTCATTAACGGCGGGATTATCCAGTCCTACGGCTCGAACGCACGCAAGGGCGAGGGCGAGTGGATGGTGGTCGAGGCGGACGAAAGCGATGGTACATTCGTAAAGCTTCCGGCGACTGTCGGTGTCATCACCAACATCGATCCCGAGCATATGGAGCACTACGGCACGTTCGATAACCTGCGCGCCGCCTTCCTGCGCTTTGTCGAAAATATCCCGTTTTACGGTGCAGTCGTATGCTGCATCGACCACCCTGAAGTGCAGGCATTGATTGGCCGCGTCAGGGACCGTAAAATCGTCACCTATGGGTTCAGCCCTCAGGCCGACATCCGCGTCGTCAACCTGCGCTACGAACTCGGCGTCGCACATTTCGATGTCGAGTTGCGCAACGGCACATCGCGGCTGGTCGAGGGGTTCAGCCTGCCGATACCGGGCGATCATAACGTCCTCAACGCGCTGGCAGCCATCGGTGTTGCGCGACAACTCGGCATCAGCGACGACGCAATCCGCAACGGCCTCGCCGGTTTTGCCGGCGTCAAACGCCGCTTCACTCATGTCGGAGACTGGAAAGGTATCCGCATTATCGACGATTACGGCCACCATCCGGTAGAAATCGCCGCCGTGCTCAAAGCCGCCCGCGCCTCGACCGAGGGCCGCGTTATCGCTGTGCATCAGCCGCACCGCTATACCCGCGTCAGCCATCTTTTCGAAGATTACTGCAACTGCTTCAACGATGCCGACGTCGCGCTGATCTCGGACGTATATGCCGCCGGTGAAGACCCGATTGCGGGGGCGGATCGCGACTCGCTGGTGGCGGGTTTGACCGAACGCGGCCACCGGCGCGCACTCGGCATAGACGGCCCCGAGGATTTGCCCGCGCTCATCGCAGCAGAGGCAAAACCGGGCGACATGATCGTCTGCCTCGGCGCAGGGTCCATAACGACATGGGCAAACGAGTTGGCCGAAGCACTGGGAAAACATGAGAACGCGGCTTAGCATGGTCGCGCGCTTTGCAGATGAGCTTGAACTCGAAATCCGCCGGGAGGCGCTGAATTATAATCAGCAATTCGGATGGCGTCTCCTTTACTCGCCAGTCGAAGTGCTCGGCGGAGCTGATGTCGCGTTCATCGGGTTAAACCCCGGTGGGACGGGCGCTGGCCAAAAGCTGGATTATTTTGCTATGCCGCCGAAACAAAGTGCGTATCGCGATGAGATTTGGTCAAAGCAGAGTGAAAAAGGCGCAGCGCCCTTGCAATTACAAGCGCTGAAAATTTTTGCATATCTCCAAGCGTCCCCCCACAAGGTACTTGCCGGTAATATCGTTCCTTTTCGTACACCGAAATGGAAGTATCTCAATGGAGAAACAAAAAGGGCCGCCTTGCAGTTTGGATCGAGTTTATGGACGAGAATTTTTGAGCGCGCGAAGCCAGAAATTGTAATTACTTTCGGCCGCGATGCAGGAACCGCAGTTGCTGGCATTTTGGATATTCCTTTCTCAGAAGACATCGATTCCGGTTGGGGAAAAATCAAGATCAAACGGGGACGGACAAATGACGTCTGCATTGTTGGTTTGCCGCACCTGTCTCGAATACGGATTTTCGGGCGGAGAGATAAAGCGCTCGAACCCTTTTCTCGCGTGTTCGGTGACTTACGGTGACTGATTGGAACGGACGGCTGCTCAACGATAAACCGCTGTCTCCCTACACATGGTTCCGTGTCGGCGGTCCGGCAAAGCGGCTCGCGACCCCTTACGACGAGGCGGCGCTCTCGGAGCTCCTCGCCGCAACAGAGGGACCGGTTCTGGCCATCGGCGTCGGTTCAAACCTGCTGGTCAGAGACGGCGGGATAGACGGGACGGTCATCCGCCTCGGGCGCGGTTTCAATCAAATCACGGTCGGGGGCAATCGCATTCACGCAGGTTCCGCCGCCCTTGATGCGAAGGTTGCGACGGCTGCTGCGGATGCCGGTATCGCAGGCCTCGAATTCCTGCGCGGCGTTCCGGGAACCATCGGCGGGGCCGTGCGGATGAATGCCGGTTGTTATGGAACTGAAACCGGCGACCGTCTGATCTCGGCGCGGGTTGCCTTGCGCGACGGGACAATCCGAACCTACGAGAATGCGGACCTTGGTTTTGGTTATCGTCACTGCGGTCTGCCGGATGATGCGGTCGTCATCGGCGCGACATTCGCGGGCACGGCGGATGATCCCGCCGCAATCCATGACCGCATGGGTACGCTGATGCAAAACCGCGAAGCCGCGCAGCCCATTCGCGATAAAACCGGCGGCTCGACCTTCCGCAATCCGCCGGGCGAAAGCGCGTGGAAGCTGGTGGATGCAGCGGGATGCCGCGGCCTGACCGTCGGCGGCGCGCAGATGAGCGAAAAACATTGCAACTTTATGATCAACACCGGCGATGCAACCGCTGCTGATCTCGAAACCCTCGGCGAAACAATCCGTCAGCGCGTGCGCGAAACTTCGGGCCATGATTTGCATTGGGAGATAAAGCGCATCGGAAACCCTGAACTCCATACGTGAACGGCGACCGCAATATCCCGCTTTGTCCGTAGGCGTATCAAATACTGCGTGAACATTTGCGCCGCCTTAGGCATAACGGTGCGGTCACGATTGAAAATAACACATCGGACATGAGCAGAGTGGCTAAATACAAGAAAATTGCCGTCCTGATGGGCGGTCCTTCGGCTGAACGCGAGGTTTCTCTCGTCTCAGGTCGGGAATGTGCGCAGGGTTTGCGCGATGCGGGCTACGAGGTTGTCGAGATTGACGCGGGTGATGATTTACCCGAACAGCTTCGCGCGCTCAAACCCGATGCGGTATTCAATGCTCTGCACGGGCGTTGGGGCGAAGACGGCTGTGTGCAGGGCATCCTCGAATGGATGCGGATTCCTTACACCCATTCCGGCGTGATGGCGTCGGCTGTTGCGATGGACAAGGAAAAGGCGAAAACGGTTTTTAAGGCCGTTGGCATCCCGATTGCCGACAGTCTGCTCGCCGCACCCGCCGATATTGCCGCCCGTCATGTCATGCCGCCGCCATATGTCGTCAAACCCTATAACGAGGGATCGTCGATCGGCATCCATATCGTGACCGCAGGCGCGAACACGCCGCCGCAGGTGAACACACCGGATGCGCCTGATTTGTTGATGGTCGAACGCTACATCGCGGGCCGCGAATTCACCGTCGCCGTCTCTAATGGCGAGGCGCAGGCGGTGACCGAAATCATCACCGAGGGCTGGTACGATTACGCGGCCAAATATCAGGCGGGTGGCTCGCGGCACGAAATTCCGGCTCAGGTGTCAGAAGACATCGCCGCCAAATGCCTTGATTACGCCGAGCGGGCCCATGCCGCGCTGGGTTGTCGCGGCGTCAGCCGGTCGGACTTCCGGTACGATCCGGAAACGGGCGAGCTGATCATTCTGGAAACGAACACCCAACCGGGCATGACACCCACCTCGCTTGTGCCGGAGCAGGCAGCCTATCAGGGAACATCTTTCGCCGAACTGGTCGCTTGGATGGTGGAGGACGCATCATGCGGGAGGTAAACGCCACCCCCAAGCATGATGTGAACGAACACCTCCAGCGGTCGCGTCTGGCCGGCGAACCCGACGCGCTACCAAAGAAACCAAGCCTCTGGCAACGTTACCGTCCCCGCTGGAACCGCCGGGACAAGCTGACATTCTGGCTTCCGCTGTTGCTCGTCTCGGTCGCTGCTGTATGCGCCGCCTACTGGACCGAGCTGCGGACGGCGACCGTAACAAAGGTGGAATCCATTCGCGAGGCAGTCGTTGAGCACCCCGAGTTTGCTGTAAAACGTGTCGAAGTCACGGGGCGGGTCGAAACGTCGAATGATTTCGTGTTGTCGGCGTTGAATGTTGACGCAAAAAGACAGACGTTTTCGTCGCTCGAATTCGATGTCGCTGCGGCGCGCGAACGATTGGTGGAATCGCCGTGGGTTGACGACGCATCAGTGGCGCTCGATCCGACGGGAACGCTGCGCCTGCGCCTCAGCGAACGCAAACCGGCGGCGATCTGGCGGGCGGGCGAAAGTTATTGGCTGATTGATGAGAGCGGCGAGCCGATTACGACCGTCGACGGTCCCGCCGCGCGCCTCGACCTGCCTTATCTTCTCGGCAACAATGCCAATGTTGCGGCCTCGGATGCACGGGCCTTGCTCGCCAGCGTACCGCCGCATATCGCAACCGAAATTCTCGCTCTGATCCGGCGCGGTGATCGCCGCTGGGATATTGTCAGCAAGCACGGCTTTATCATCAAGCTGCCGCAGGAAGGCGCGCTGGAGGCTTTGCGCGAATACGGCAGGACCAATCTGGGCGAGCGCCTAAAGCCGCTGGCCGTCCTTGCCCTTGATTTGCGGCGTCCGTCGGAACCGCCGGTCCTGACGCTCGAAGAGGGCACGAACGATCTGCGCATTGATGCGTTGGCCGAACTTCGCAAACCGGACCCGAAATCACAATGAACGACCCCGCGGTTCTGGCCCAGCACGCCCTGCGTGATCGCATGTCGGGGGCGTTGCGAGAGGGCGTCATCGCTGCGGTTGACCTCGGTGACAGCAAGACCGCCTGTGTGATTGCGCGCGTCGATCTCGGTCGGCTTTCGATGGGCACGACGGGCCGCGATGCCGATGCTTATTCGGCGCTCAAAGTCATCGGTGTCGGTACGGCTCCGGCTGCCGGTATGCGAAACGGGGTCGTCATTGATCCCGAGGAAGCGAGCCGCGCTGTTCGCGAGGCCGTCAGCGGTGCGCAGGATCAGGCCGGTCTGGAGATCGAAGGGGCGCTCTTTTCAGTCGGCGGCGGGTTGCCGCGCACCATCAACGCCCATGCGGATACCGCACTGCCGACCGCCGAGGTGGATGACGCGATTATTGCGCGCCTTATGAACGCCTGCCGTCCCGAACTTGCACCGCGTCTGCGCCGTCCTCTGCTGGTCGAGCCGACGGACTTCACCGTCGACGGACAAAGCGGAATCGAAGATCCCCGGGGCGGGGCGGCCCGCACGCTTGCGATGCAGCTTTCTATTCTGACGGTCGAACGCGCGGCGCTTCAGGCGATTGTGCAGACGGCGGTTCACGCCAATATCGGCGTTGACGGTGTCGTTTCTTCCAGCGTTGCGAGCGGC
>CALGNW010000126.1 GCA_937958345.1 uncultured Neomegalonema sp.
TGACGCCGGATCGTCCGGTCCCGAGGATGCCCTTATGCTGCTGCACCGCGACGACCGGCGCTGGCGGGAGATTACCGCATGAAAATCGAAACCCATCCGGCCTCCGACCTTGGCAAAGCCCTCGCTGGCCGTGTCGCCGAAAATCTGCGCGCGGCGCTGGCAAAGAAGGGGCGGGCCAGCATTGCTGTGTCGGGTGGCAGTACACCTGCGCCGTTCCTTGCCGCCCTATCCGCTGAAAATCTCGACTGGGCGCATGTTTCCGTCACCCTGACGGACGAACGTCAGGTTACGATTGAGAGTGACCGCTCCAACGCGCGCCTCGTTGCTCAGAACTTACTCCGGGGCGCGGCAGCCGATGCGCAGTTCATTCCGCTGTACGCGGCCGGTCAGGACATTGCCGAAACCGGCAAACAGGTGGCCGCGTCGATTGTGCCGCTCGATGTTTGCGTGCTCGGCATGGGCGACGACATGCACACCGCCTCGCTGTTTCCCGACACGCCGGGTCTGGCAGGCATGCTGGACAGCGATGGCGGCACGCTTGTCGCATTGGCCTCTCCGCCGACGGCGGACGAACCGCGTGTGACGCTCACCGCTGCCGCCCTGACGACGGCGGCGCATACCTACCTTCTGATTAAGGGCGCTGGAAAACGCACGGCGCTCGATCAAGCCATGTCTACAACCGACCTGTTGGCCGCACCGGTCCGGGCCATTCTCGACGCCTCTAGCGCGCCGGTCGTTTTCTACGCAGATTAGCCGAACGGAGTTTTCAGTGACCCATCCAACGGTTCTCGACGTAACCGCCCGTATTATCGAGCGCAGCCGCAAGACACGCGGCGCGTATATGGAACGTATGGGACGCGCCCGCGATCACGGCGTCGCGCGCGCGCATCTCGGCTGCTCCAATCTGGCCCACGCCACCGCCGGAATGCCTGCGGATGTCAAAGACACGCTCACGCGCAACGACGTTCCGAACCTCGGCATCGTGACCGCCTTTAACGACATGCTGTCGGCGCACCAGCCTTTCGAACGCTTTCCGAAGTTGATCAAGCAAGCCGCCGACGAGATCGGTGCAACTGCCCAAGTCGCTGGCGGCGTTCCTGCGATGTGTGACGGCGTGACCCAAGGCGAGCCGGGCATGGAACTGTCGCTGTTCTCTCGTGACGTGATTGCGCTGTCGGCGGGAGTCGCGCTCTCGCATAACTGTTTCGATGCGGCTGTGTTCTTGGGCATGTGTGATAAAATCGCCCCCGGGCTGGTTATCGCGGCGGCGTCATTCGGTCATATCCCTGCGATCTTTCTGCCTGCAGGTCCGATGCCCTCGGGCCTGTCGAACGACAAAAAGGCCGAGACGCGCCAGCGTTTCGCCGCCGGAGAGATTGGCCGCGAAGAACTGCTCAAGGCCGAAATGGAAAGTTATCATAGCCCCGGCATCTGCACGTTTTACGGGACGGCCAACACGAATCAGATGCTCATGGAGGTTATGGGCCTGCACCTGCCGGGGGCGAGTTTCGCCAACCCCGGCCAAGACATTCGCGACGGCCTGACGCAAGAGGGCGCAAAACGCGTTCTCAGCCTCACGGCCCAAGGCGACAACTACACCCCGACCTGCGAAATCCTGAGCGAGCGCGCCTTCGTCAACGGCGTCGTCGGTCTGCACGCCACAGGCGGTTCAACGAACCTCGCCATTCACCTTGTGGCGATGGCCCGCGCAGCTGGCGTCATTCTCACATGGCAGGACATTTCCGACCTGTCTCACGTCACACCGCTGATCGCCAAGGTCTATCCGAACGGCCTGCGCGACGTGAACCACTTCTACGCTGCGGGCGGTCTTCAATACATCATCGGCGAGCTTCTTTCCGCAGGTCTCATGCAAGACGACGTGCGCACGGTCGCGGGGGATGGTCTCAGCCGGTATACTCAGGAACCGAAATTTATCGACGGCGGGATTGTCTGGGAGGAGGGCGCACGCACCGGCATCGACGAGGGCATCCTGCGTACCGTCGCCAATCCTTTCCAAGCGACGGGCGGCCTGACGCAATTGACCGGCAACCTTGGTACGGCTGTGATCAAAAGTTCGGCGGTAAAGCCCGAGCACCGCATCATCGAGGCCCCCGCAAAAGTCTTTCACAGTCAGGAGGCGGTCAAGGCCGCGTTCAAGGCGGGCGATCTTTACGAGGACTTTATCTGCGTCCTGCGCTTTCAGGGTCCGCAAGCCAACGGGATGCCCGAACTGCATTCGCTCACGCCGTTGCTTGGTGTGCTGCAAGGCAAGGGCCACAAGGTCGCTCTCGTCACTGATGGGCGTATGTCCGGCGCATCGGGCAAAATCCCGTCGGCCATTCACCTCTCACCCGAGGCAAAATCCGGTGGCGCAATTGCGTGTGTGCGGGATGGCGACATCATCCGTCTTGACGCCGAGGCGGGTACGCTCAGCACCACCGCTGACCTCGCCAGCCGCACCCCTGCTGTTCCGGATCTGTCGGAAAATGAAACCGGCATTGGCCGCGAGTTGTTCCAGACTTTCCGCGCCAGCGTCGGGCCCGCGGCAGAGGGCGCTAGCATCTTTTTCGGCGAGGGTACTGTATGAATAACTTCATCACTAAACTCGAACCCCATGCCGACCGGCTGAAGGCCACCAACCTGCGCGCGTTGTTTGATGGCAACCCCGAACGCTTTGAGCAATTCACCGCCCGCCTCGATGACCTGCTGATCGACTTTTCGAAAGAAAAGATCGACGCGCCTGCTCTTGCCGCGCTTTTTGATGTTGCGCGCTCGGCCAATGTCGAAGCGGCCCGCGATGCGATGGTCGGCGGTCAGCACTGGAACCTGACCGAGGACCGCGCTGTTCTGCACATGGCGCTGCGCGGCGGAGCGGACGCGCCAGCGGGCGATGAGGTGGACGAAACGCTCGACCGTTTCCTTGCATTCGCAGAGGATGTGCGCAGTGGCCGGTATGCTGCGAAAACCGGCCCGTTTACAGATGTCATTAACATCGGGATCGGCGGGTCCGACCTTGGTCCTGTCATGGTCGCACGCGCACTGGAACCGGACCGCGACGGACCGCGTTTGCATTTCGTCTCCAACGTTGACGGCGCGCATCTGACCGACATCACCAAATCGCTAGACCCGTCCAGAACCCTCGTCATCATCGCCTCGAAAACATTCACCACGATGGAAACGATGATGAATGCTCGGTCGGCCCGCGAATGGTTGCGCGGCGCTGTCGGCGCAGAGGCAGGCCATCACATGGCCGCCGTCTCGTCCAATATTGAAGGCGCAGCTGAATTCGGAATAGACGCATCCCGCGTATTTGGTTTTTGGGATTGGGTCGGAGGGCGGTATTCGATTTGGTCCGCGATTGGACTGCCCGTCGCCATCGGCATTGGCGCAGACGATTTTCGCGCGTTCCTTTCAGGAGCCGCGGCGATGGATCAACATTTCATCAACGCGCCGCTTGAACAGAACTTGCCTGTTATCCTTGCACTGATCGGGATATGGCGGCGCAACGCGATGGGTTGGCCGACGGTTGCGCTGATCCCCTACGATCAACGTCTCGAGCGTTTTCCCGCCTACACACAGCAACTCGATATGGAAAGCAACGGCAAGTCCACGGCGCG
Source organism: uncultured Neomegalonema sp. (assembly GCA_937958345.1). GTDB lineage: Bacteria > Pseudomonadota > Alphaproteobacteria > Rhodobacterales > Rhodobacteraceae > JAHDDY01. The sequence goes on from CALGNW010000126.1 coordinate 3,618, forward strand.
CGACGGTACGCCGGTTGCAGTTTCAACAGCACCGATTATCTGGGGTGAGCCCGGCACGAATTCGCAGCATTCGTTCTTTCAGCTTTTGCATCAGGGAACCGATGTCATTCCTGTTGATTTTATTGCCGCTGCCGAACCGCGCGATGGAGATACCGAACATCACACCGCGCTTCTCGCCAACTGTTTTGCGCAGGGACAGGCTTTTGCCTTTGGCCGGACCGAACAAGAAGTGCGTGCGCGAATGGCAGCGAAGTCTGCGCCGGCTGCCGAGATTGAGCGTCTGGCGGCGCACCGCGTCTTTCCGGGTGATCGTCCGTCGACAACGATCCTGCATCGCAGGCTCGACCCCTTCACATTGGGCCGTCTTGTCGCGCTTTATGAACACAAGATCTTCGTTCAGGGCGTGATCTGGAATATCGACAGCTTTGATCAATGGGGCGTTGAACTGGGCAAAGAACTGGCGGTGAATCTGCTTCCATCCCTCACCGGCGACGCTTCAGCCGACCTTGACACATCCACAGCCGGACTGATCGCGACAATAAAGGAGCTATCCGCATGAGCGCGTTAAGCATTGCTGAAATTTGCCGTCTCGCGCCGGTCGTTCCGGTCCTCGTGATCGACGACTTGGAAAAGGCGGTTCCGTTGGCCGAGGCGCTGGTGGCGGGCGGCTTGCGCGCGCTCGAGGTCACGTTGAGAACGCCGGTTGCGCTGCAAGCCATTCGCGCGATTGCCGATGCGGTTCCGGGTGCTGAAATTGGTGTCGGTACTCTACGCACAGCTGATGATGTGAAGGCGTCCGTCGATGCAGGCGCACGCTTCGGCGTCGCTCCCGGCTTTACCGATGCGGTGATGGATGCGGCAGAGGCCGCAAGCCTGCCAATGCTTCCCGGTGTCGCCACCCCGTCCGAGGCGATGGCGGCAGCGGATCGCGGTTTGGAAATTCTGAAGTTTTTCCCTGCCGAGGCCAATGGCGGCGCGCCCGTCCTAAAGGCTTGGGCCAGCCCTCTTGCCGGACTAAAGTTCTGTCCGACCGGCGGCGTCAGTGAAAAGAACGCCCGCGACTACCTGACGCTGCCAAACGTGATCTGCGTCGGTGGTTCGTGGGTTGCTCCGAAAGATGCGATCGCAAACGGCGATTGGGAAACCATCACGCGTATTTCAAAAGAGGCATCGGGCCTCCTTACGGCATGACCGAGACGGAGCGGACTCTTCGTACCGAAATCGTCGCCCGTTGCCGCGAGCTTAATTCCAGTGGCATCAATCAGGGCACGTCAGGCAACATCTCGGCACGGTTCGGAGACCGCATGCTGATCTCGCCCTCGGCCACACCGTATGATGACATGACGCCCGAGATGATCGCCTCGGTCGCCCTCGACGATTCCAGCGGCGCTTATGAGGGACCGTTGAAGCCCTCGACGGAATGGCGTTTTCATCAACAGCTTTTGGCCGGACGGCAAGATGCGGTCGCGGTTATTCATGCGCACTCGACTTACTGTACGGCTCTGGCCATTGCCCGCCGTGAAATTCCTGCATGCCATTACATGATCGCTGCGTTCGGCGGCAACACCGTTCGCTGCGCCGGATATGCCACATATGGAACCGGCGAACTCGCCGCGCTGACAATGAGCGCGATGGAGGACCGGACGGCTTGCCTGCTGGCAAATCATGGCATGGTCGTGATCGGAGACTCGCTGGCGAAGGCGATGTGGCGCGCAGTCGAACTCGAAGCAATTGCAAAGCAATATTATCTCAGCCTCGCGATTGGCGGCCCCGTCCTGCTAAGCGACGATGACATCGCAGAGACTCAAAAAGGTTTTGCCGAATACGGATTGCGCTCTGAACACGCAAATTGAGCATTGCAGCGCAGATTAATCTGCCGTTTGGTTTTCGACTGGCGGGATTTATGGATTATTTGATCGGCTAATGTTGGCTGGTTCGATGAAAACGGAGTTGATTGGCTATGTTCTTGGTTTGCGGAGAGGCGCTTTACGATTTCTTTCTTCCCAAAGACGAGAAAAAGAATGGCGACACCGAGAAGGTCGATCAGATCAACGGCAATACATCCGGCGCGGTGACATTCGACGCCCGCCCCGGTGGCTCACCTTACAATGTCTCAATCGGCATGTCGCGCCTAGGCGCATCATCGGCACTGCTCACTGGTCTTTCGAATGACATGCTCGGCACGCTGCTGAACCGGGTTCTCAAGACCGAGGGTGTCTCGCCTGACTACCTCATTCGAACGTCACGGCAAACAACACTCAGCCTCGTCGGTGTCGATGAATCGGGGGGTCCGTCTTATGCGTTTTACGGAAAAGGATCGGCAGATACGAGTCTGACCGAGGCCGACCTGCCGATGATTGGCGCGGATATTAGCGGATTGCATTTCGGTTCGTTCTCGATTGCCGTCAACCCCGTTGCCGATGCGTTTGCCGCGCTTGCTGCGCGGGAGAAAGACCGTTTCATTTCGCTGGACCCGAACGTGCGGCCTACGATTGAGCCTGATATGGCCGTATGGCGCGCACGCATTGATGCGCTCCGTCCCTTCACAAATTTATTAAAGGTCAGCGACGAAGATCTTAGCATGCTCTACCCTGACACCGACCCCGTCGATGTTGTGCGCTCTTGGTCGAAGGATGGCCCCGCTATGGTCGTTCTGACGCGCGGGGGCAGCGAGGCCGTCGCACATCGCGCGGGCGAAGAATTCCGCGTTGTACCTCCTAAGACCGAGGTTATTGATACTGTCGGTGCGGGTGACACTTTCATGGCGTCTCTGTTGGCCGACCTGACCGCCGGTGAAGATCCGGCCAAGCATTTAACCGAGATGCCGTCGGCATCTGTTGAAACGCTTATCAATCGTGCCGCGACAGCCGCAGCCATCACCTGCGAGCGTCGCGGAGCAGACCTGCCGACGGCGGATGACTTGGCCGCGCGTCTTGCCTGATGAAGACTAAGCGGTTGCGTCCTGTGCCGATTTGCCGTTGGTCTGCCTGATGGACGCAGAATGTTTGATCATCGGGGCCGGCGTGTTCGGCCTCAGCATCGCGCGGGCGTTCAAATCCCAAGGGCGCGACGTACTCGTTGTCGATGCGAAAGGGCCGGGCGCTGGCGCCAGCGCGACGCCGCTGGGTGTTTTGGCTCCGCATTCTCCCGACCGCTGGAACGAAAAGAAACAAGCGCAGTTCGTGGCTCTCAACTCGTTGCAGTCTGTCGTCGCAGAGCTTGAACACGAAACGGGACTGGATGTCGGCTATCGCCGATGCGGGCGATTGATCCCTTTGACACGAGAAACGCATCTTTCATTATGGGAGGGGAGGGCGCGAGATGCGGCGGTTAATTGGCAGGGTGTTGCCGATTTGCGGATCGTAACGCCTAACCCTGCTTGGCTGTCGCCGGATGCCGCGTCCTTTGGAGCCGTCCAATGCGGTTTGAGCGCGCGGATTGACGCGCGGGGATACTGCCGCGCGCTCGCTAAAAGTATCGGAACGGTCGAGGCCGGATATCGGCTTTTAAATATCACGGATCGTGAAGCGACCTTCGAAAACGGAACGGTATTGCGCGCCAAGTGGATCGTACTGGCCACCGGAGCAGACACTTTCCGCCATCTACCCGACCCGGAGCAGGGAACGCCCTCAGGGCGGGGCGAAAAGGGGCAAGCGGCGGTCTTGCGACTGGCAGATGGCACTGACGTTGACGACCTGCCACTGATTTATCGTGATCGCCTCTACATCGTGCCGCGCGGCGACGGTTTGGTTTCCGTCGGAGCGACAAGTGAACGCGATTTCGATTGCCCGGATGATACCGACGGTCAACTCGGAGCACTGATCGAGCGGGCCAAAGAGATTTCGCCGCGATTGCAGGGCGCTGAAACAGCCGAACAATGGGCTAGATTACGCCCGCGGGCGGCGGACAAGCGATTGCTCGTTGGTCTTCATCCGACAGTTGGCGGGATCGTCGTTGCGACGGGTGGCTTTAAAACAGGCCTGGCAATGGCCCACATAGCCGCAGAGTCAGCCGCGCGATGCATCCGAAATGCAGAAATGTAAAGCCGAACACCCGCTCAAGAAAACGTCACCGCTGGTTTCAAAGCGTGACCGGCGCACGCCAAGCCGTTAAAGCCTTTACTCGGAAGAGATCGAGGACACGGAACAATGATTGAACACGCCCCGACTATCGTGCTGGTCGGCCTAATACTGGCCGTGGGTATCACAAGTTATTTCTTGACCCCGCGAGAGGCTGGCGAGTCCGGTTTCTTCTCCGGCAAAGATGAAAATGGGGTCGCGCCCGGCCTTTGGACATTGGTTCTCAGTCAGGTCACGACCTGGATATTCGCGCGTTCACTGATGACGGCGGCCATTCTCGGCTATTACTACGGCGCGCCGGGCGCGTTGGCTTATTCGGCGTATTACCTGTCATTCCTCACAGGGGGGCTGATCGTCGATCAGCTTCGCTTCCGCCGAGGATATCAGTCGGTTCAGGGCTTTCTTCACGAACGGTTCGGTGGAACCGGTGTGGCTTGCTACAATTTTGTCATTGCGCTGCGCCTGTTATCGGAGGTTTTTGCAAACCTTCTGGTGGTTGGCGGAATTTTTTCGGTCATTATCGGTGCAAACCTTTTTGGCGGTTTGCTATCGACCGGAACGATTGACGACGGCGGCGGCCTGGCAATGGTCGTTCTGGCCATCATCGGCGTCGGTTACTCGATGCTTGGCGGTCTACGCGCTTCGCTTCGGACCGACGTGATGCAGATGATGGTGTTCCTCGCGGTCTTTGCCATTGCGATGATCGCGCTTATCACGCATCAGAGCTTTGATCTCAACGCTGCCCTGAGCGCAGAGGGTAAGTCGGGCGCACTACCGGGGTGGGTATTGCTCGCGGTCGCCGGACTGCAGGTACTAAGTTACCCGCTCCACGATCCTGTGATGATGGATCGCGGATTGATCGCGGACCGGCGCACGACCGCCTGGTCTTTCTTGCATGCCTTCTGGATCTCGGCGCTCTGCATTTTCGGTTTCGGCCTGTTCGGGGTTCAGGCTGGAATTCTGGCCACTGACGGTCAGAGTATGCAGGACGTCTGGCAACAGATGTTCGGCCCGTGGGTCATGGTCGCAGTCAATGCTGCGTTGATTGTCTCCGCAATCTCAACGCTCGATTCTACCCTATCGAGCGCATCAAAACTGATTGTTGTGGATATGAAAATCCTGCCGCATTCGGTGACAAGTGGCCGATTCACGATGGCCGCGTTTATGATCGGCGGCTTGGCGTTTTGCTTCTTTGGTTCTCAAGACCTGTTCGCGGCTGTTGCCGTCTCGGGTACAGCGTCGATGTTCCTCGCACCGGTCATTCTGTTCTCGCTTTTCGGCGGCGCGCAGGTTGCTTTGTGGAGCTATCTGGTATCGTTTGCAGCGGCACTCAGCGGAGCAGTGCTGTACTTTCTCATCAACGGCAAAAAGGCCATCGGCCTCGAGGCCATGTCGCTGATGGGTGTCGAGCACAAATATACCGCTTTGCTCTACATCTGTATTGCGGTGCTGGTCATCGGCTGCGGGGCATTTGCATTGGGACTGCGCCGTCGCGCGACCGCTGCGGTTACCTGAGACAACCGACCATTGTTTTCGACAAATCACGGATCAGCGCGGCATAAAGTGCTGGTCCCGTTTCGAACCCCTGACCCATCGGATCAAGCTCTGCCGTGACGGCATCGGTTCCGCGTATCAGCGAGTCGACGGTGCGCGTGCCGAATTGCTTCTCCGCGAAAACACAGTTAGCGCGGGTTTGCGTCAGCGCCTCGCGAATTTCGGCTAGGCGTTTTGCCCCCGGATTTGCAGCATGGCTATTGGCAATCGGAATTGCCCGTCCGAGATTGAACCTTTCTTCGAAATAGCGATAACCGTCATGGTAGACGATGTACCGGTGATCTCTGATTTCAGCGGTCCGAGCAGTTGTCTCTTTAATAAGCTGGTTTAACGCGTCGTCGGCGGCAATCGCATTCGCGCGATACCGTTCTGCGTTGTCCGGGTCTTGGGTCACGAGCACTTCGGCAACCGCCATGACAATGACCCGTGCGTTCTCTGGATCGAGCCAGATATGCGGATCGTGGCTGCCATGGCCATCGCCATGGTGATGATGCTCGTGGTCTTCCTTTTCGATGCTCTCATCATAGCCGAGCAGAGTAATGCCTGTCGCGTCCATCAGCTTAACTGCCGTTGCATTTTCGGCGAGCGAATTGATCGCTTTTTTAATGCTCGGCGTCAGCCCTTCGCCTACCCAGAAAATTATGTCGGCTTCTGTCAGCGCCCGCGCCTGCGACACCTTCAGCGAATGGCCATGCGGAGACGTTTTTGCAGGGACCAAAAGGATCGGTTCGGCAACCCCCTTCATCACTTGCGCAACAAGCGAGTGTATCGGTGCAACGTCGGTCACGACGTTCGGCGGGTTTGCGTGGGCTGAAACTGCGAAGAGTGTTGCGGCTATGGCAAAGAACGTGGTTCTCATCGCTGGAGTCCGTATCGGTTCAGGTGCATGGAGCCTGCTTAATCGATATGTTATACTATAACAATACCGGAGCTGCGCAGTGACCAATCGTAAAGAATGTGCAGTTATCGGCGGCGGGCCGGCGGGCTTGATGGCCGCCGAAGTGCTGGCGGCCGGTGGCTGTGCAGTCACGCTCTACGACCGGATGCCGACGTTGGGGCGCAAATTTCTTATGGCGGGTATCGGTGGTCTGAACCTGACTCATTCAGAGCCGATTGACGATTTCCTACAACGCTATCGCGGGTCTTTCGATGTTTCTGAGTGTATTCGCGCCTTTTCACCGGTTGACTTGATTGAGTGGTGCAAGGGCTTGGGACACGAAACATTTGTTGGCAGTTCGGGTCGCATATTTCCAACGACATTCAAGGCATCTCCGCTGCTTCGGGCTTGGCTGCAGCGGCTTGTCGATCTCGGAGTTGATTTCAGGACGCGGCATCAGTGGACCGGATGGAATGGTGAGGCGTTGATTTTTGACACGCCTAACGGGTCAACAACCGTAACCGCCGATGCGACTGTTCTTGCGTTCGGCGGTGCGAGTTGGCCCAGGTTGGGGTCG
>CALGNW010000127.1 GCA_937958345.1 uncultured Neomegalonema sp.
AGACGCCGCAGCGCCGATTCAGCCGGACGCAGGATCAGTAAAATCCGCGCCCGCACACGCCTCGGCAACCGCGACACAACCGGCCCGTCCGACACCATACCGGCCATGACAAACAACCCCGCCGCAATGCGCAACAGCACGCGGGCATACCGGTCGTTCATTTGGTCGGGACTGAGCAGCATGGGGACTTTCGTTGTTACGGAATGAGTGAACATAAGCGGAACAAATATCCGAAAGTCAAGCAAAACCGCACCGCGCGCTGCGTATATTTCGCGGCAGCAACGCCCACAATTCGGGCGCTGCAAAATCACCGAACTGCTATGCGACTGCCGCAGCGTTATGCTTAATCAGAGACTTTTCAAACTCTCCGACAGCAAACTCATGACTCGCTTGGTTCTTCGAAAGTTTCTGCGGATCAAATCTCGCCATATCGAGTACGAGGCGATAAGCGCCAGCAATCTCTGCAAGATGTTCATCCAAAAAATCGAATGGATCAGTGGCCCATACGACCTTTGCGTCCCGTATCTCCAACAAACCTTTCAGCCCGTAGACCAATGGCATGATGAGCCCGTCAGGATAACGGTAATCGACTTCAAGATCCTGATAATGAGTCGTCGGACGTGACGCCACAAAGGCGCTCTTATCCTTCGCTGCCTCACGTCTTACCGGATCATAAGCTTTAACAATCGGATTCGATCCGAATCGGTATCCATTAGAATTATAGGCGTGAGGGAATTCCGCATAAATCTTATCGTACAGCTTTGGCAGATCTGAGAGTATCGTGAAAGCACTCCTTACAACCGGGTTGGTCAACTCATGCGTTGGACCATCAGTCGGTTGTGAAACGTCAGAATGTTCCATGAGTTTGTCGAACTGTTTTGAGCACTCTCCCTTGTTGCGGTAGATGTTCTGCGGCGTAACTGACATATTTTCCGGCAATAACTTAGCTTCGCTCGCTTTGTTTAAAGGAATCCAAGCTAGGGCCAACAGGTCGCGAACCTTCACGGGCTTCGCTCCGCTACTCTCCCATTCGTTACTCTTCCACTCAATTCGGGCGCGAATATCAGGATCTAAAAGTTCCCGGATTTCGTCATAGAACCCCTTCTTGTTCGACTTAGTCTCCTGTGTCAGCTGCGCATTGTTGTTACGCGCCGCGCATATCTCCAAAACGGACATTTCGAATTGCTGTACCATCGAAGGATCTTCCACGTCGGAGGGGACAATTATTTCTATAGGCACCAAAAATTGAAAATTGTCGCGAGCGTCTTCTAACGCATCACGATTTTCTGCCCACAAGTCTTTCATGTCCTCCCAAAGCGACACCTTCGCAATTGATTTTTCATCCAAGATTGAAGCGAGCATATGAAGTCCGATGGCGAGCATATTGTGCCCCCCATCGAGAACGCCTTCCGAAGCTGGATCACTGAAACGAAGTTCAAATCGGTTCCTTTGAAGTGCTTCGTATTCTGAAGTTCCGAGAAGAACTCCCTTGGATTTGAAAGGAAACAGCTCCGGCGTGTTCTCAAGCGAGTCACGAATATCTCGGACGACTGCACCAGCTTTAGCCGCACGCGGATTGGCTTCAAGTGAAACGTTGTCAAGCAGCGGATACAAATCGCGACCACGGATAAATCCGGTATATCGTTTGATCCCAGCGATACAATTGTCCGCGCTACCAGCAAGACGGCCTTCGTCACGGGGACTAGGTTGCTCAGCAACAAGCGCGAAGCGGATTATGATCTTCGAGGAGTTTTTCATTCTCAGGCCTTCAAAGTTGAAGGAACTGATCTTGATCTTGTGAGTACGAAAGCGCGTACTTCTGAACAGCGTTGGAGCTGAGCAGCTTTCCACTTTGCAGCGGGAACGATTGACCAAAACCATTTCCAGGTTCATTTTCAGCCTCTATCCAGAGGCCTCACCACTATAGCGAGCAGCGATGCGTAGGTCAACGAAGGTTTCGTCGGTGGATTCATGAGCGAAGTGCAATGGGTGCATTGAAGCGGGTATCGATGTGCTTGCCAAGTTCTGCGAGGGCGATCTGAAGCGGAGGCACTTTCTGGGCGTTGTATTGAGGACGCCGGTCATGCGCGGCAGCGACTCCTACGCGATCTCAGGCATCCGCCAACGCCGCTGCAATCACCTCGGCCAGTTCGGACGGCGGAGCGGGTTTTTGTAATAACGGCGCTTGTACCTCGCCCATTTCAGACGCGGTAAACCCTGTATAGCCCGACGTATAAATCACGGGAATATCGGGCCGCAATGCACGCACGCGCCGCGCCAGTTCAAATCCGCCGATTTTTCCGGGCATCACCACATCGGTCAGCAACAGGTCAAACGCCTCGCCGCCCTCGACCAGCGACAGCGCCTCCTGTCCCGACGTCGCGGTCACGACGACATACCCCAGCCTGCCCAGAACGCTCGTGATCATCTGCAACAACTGCGGTTCGTCCTCGACCACCAGCAACGTTTGCCCGCCGCCCTTTTCTACATCCGCCTCCGGCACGGCCTCTTCGCGCACGCCGCGTTCGGTTCCGCGCGGCAGGGTCATCTGCACGGTCGTCCCGACACCAACCTCGGAATAGATCCGCAAATCGCCGTCGGACTGGCTGACGAAACCATAGATCATCGCCAACCCGAGGCCGGTACCGGCCCCCGTTTCCTTGGTCGTGAAAAACGGGTCGGTACACCGCGCCAGCGTTTCATCGTCCATCCCCGGCCCGTTATCGGCAACGCTGATTTCGACATAGCGGAAAGACTCTCCGCCCGCGCCCGGTCGGGGGATTTCGCCGCTCCGGTCATGCCCCCGCTGTTTGCCGTCCAGATCGGGACTCGATGCCCGCACCGCGCGGGCGCTGATATCAATGCGGTTGCCTCTGCCGGATCGCAACATCGCATCCCGTGCATTCAGAACCAGATTCATCAGCGCGTTTTCAAGCTGGTTCTGGTCGCAGTAATGCCGCAACTCCGCGTCTTCAACCTCCAGCCTGATCTCGATATGCGCCTCGATCATCGGGCGGATCAGCGTGCGGAAACTCTCGCAGACATCGACGGTCTTTTTCACCGATGCCAGTCCGGGCTGAGTGCGCGCAAATGCCAACAGCCGCGACGCCAGCGCCCGGCCCCGCTCGACAGAACTGGCTGCCGTCTCAAGGTATTCCTTGCGCTCGGCCTCATTGTCCGCATTGCCCGCCAGATCGACGGCATACAGCATCGACGCCAGCAGATTGTTGAAATCGTGGGCGATGCCGCCGGTCAACTGGCCCAGCGCATCAAGGCGGCTTTTGCGCTCGACGACCTGACGGTTCCGCTCCTCGTTGGACACATCGTCAATGACCAGCACCAGATTGATGCCGCTGGCCTCGTGATTAACCGTCGCCGTATCGATCCGCACATACCGCCGCTCCGGCCCGTCCTTGGTCCGGCGCAACAGATGCGTCTCGCTGTGCAAAGCGTGCCCCGCCAAGGCCCGCCGTACCGGATCGGCGCTCGCCTCCAGCGGTTGCAGCGTTTCGGAATCGAGAAAGCTGATTTCTTCGGGCCACTCGAACGGGGCCGGGTCCGAAAGCCCGCCCAGCATATGCCGCGCATGCTCGTTCACCCGCGCGACCTGACCTTCGGAATTAAACGCGACAATCCCGCTCGATGCGGCATTGAAGATAACTTCCAGTTCTTCGCGCCCCGCCGCGAAAACGGCCTCCTGCCGCTTCAGATCGGTGATATCGGTCGCCTTGCCGATATGCCGCAACAACGCGCCGGTCTCGTCGCGCTCGTACACCGCATCATGGGATAACAGCCAACGCCACTCCCCGTCTTTATGGCGCATCCGGTATTCGACGCTCAGAACTTCATCATCACCCATCGACTGGATAGCCTGAAAATGAGCGCCGATTTTCGGCAGATCATCAGGGTGGCACAGCGTCGGAAACAGCGCGCTTCCCATCTCCTGCACTTCGGCGGGGCCATAACCAAGCACATCGCCCAGCGAGCGGTTAGCGTATTCATTTGATTGGGTTGTCTGATTGAAGACATAAACAATACCCGGAAGCACACGAAGCATTTTCTCCAAAAACGGAGCCGCCTGCCGGTCATCGCTCAGCATGAAAATCACCCTCTGTTCCCACCGCGTCGGGCACAGCATAGCGGGCATGAGAAAAAAAGGCCTTCTGTATTTTTGCCGCCGTCCCCAATCACCGCGCTTGCGGCCTGCTGCGGAATTGCGGCTAATGGCGGGATGATCGTTACCATCAGAACCGACCTGCACTATTCCATGACCGCCGAGACCGATCTGGTTTTACAGATCGAGGCGGCGGCAATGTCCGATCAGCGGATTGTGGAACACAGCTTCGAACCCGGCGTCACCGCGCACCTGACGCGGGTGGCGGCAGAGTTCGGAATCGGCGAACGCGTCTGGTTGCGGGTGACCGGCAATCTGATCTGCCGCTACACCGCGACGGTCAGGATCGACCGCCCAGGCATTGATTTGCAAGCCCTGCCCGCGACCCCGCCGCATCTGTTACCGGCGGATGCCGTGCGCTGCCTCATGCCTTCGCGCTATTGCCCGTCGGACGAGTTCCAGCATTTCAGCGAGACCGAGTTCGGCGCACTTCAGGGCGGCGCACGCTTTGCCGCCATCGCGGATTGGGTGCGCGGGAATTTACGCTACCTGCCGGGGTCCAGCCACGGCGCGACAACCGCCCTCGATACCTTTGTCCAGCGGCAAGGCGTCTGCCGCGATTTTTCGCATGTGATGATCTGCCTTCTCAGGGCGTCGGCCATTCCCGCCCGCTTCGCCAGCGTCTACGCCCCGGACGCCAACCCGCCGGACTTTCATGCGGTGGTCGAGGTTTATCTTGACGGCGGCTGGCACTTGTTCGATCCGACCGGCATGGCAGCACCGGACACCATGATCCGCATTGGCGCGGGAATGGACGCCGCCGAAACATCCTTCCTGATGAGTTATGGCCCCATCCGCTTTGAATCCCAGTCGGTCAGCGTCCAAACGAATGAACCGACCGCGCCGGAAACAAACCTCTAATTCGTGCCGTTCAGCGCCGACAGCACCTCGTCCACATCCGATGCTTCGTAGGTCGTGGAATTCGTCTCGTTCAGCGATGCCTGATCCCCGTCCGACACCTGATCGGTGGCGATCTGGCCATCGGAATTATTCAGAATGATGCAGGTATTGTTCGACGTCGCCGTCGATGACCCGCCGCCGCAGACAATAGTCGTTCCGGCATCAGCGGTTGACCCCGACGAGGATGCACCCGAACCGTTGCCCTCCATCTGGCTCATCACAACGGCAAGCTGCGCGCGGTTCTGCTGCCCGAAACTCCAGGGGCGGTTATACTGCTGCGCTGATACGACCGTCGGCAGTACGATTGCTGCGATCAGCGCGCCAAGGGAAATACAACGCGTCATGTCAAAGGCTCCTAATTTCAAAAGCAGTCCCGTTTCGGGGGATGGAAAGCGGGCGGTCGGGTCCGCCCGCTTTCCGGAATAACTGTCGGTACATGCACTCGGAGAGTGGGGTGGGTGTGAAGATACACGCACCGACAGCGTTCCCTGCGCACCCGGTGTGAGCCGCCGGTGCGCAGGATTTCATTGGCGTTACTGGATATCGCCAACATTGATCGCGACGTTGTTCCCAACGGCAGTCGCGGACGAGCTGACCAGCGGATCAACCATTGCGAGGCTGGTATAGTTATGCACCCGGACGCTGCCGACATTCGACGTCGCCGACAGATCAGCCGCAGCGAACTGCGTGATATCGCCGATCAGAACCGAGTCATCGGCGCTGCCGTCTTCATTCACGTTAACCGACATGTTGTTGCCAACGGCGGTTGCCGAGCTGTCGACACGGGCATTGATGATGTCCCAGACTTCCGAACTTGCCGACACATCGGCCTTGTCGACCGTACCGGTGATCGCAAGAACACTTGCCCCGATGGCCAGCGCCGTGTGGCTGTTGCCGCTGAACGCATCACCCAGAACAAGCGCGCCGAGTGCACCGACCACATCTTCGCCGCCGAACTCATCTTCGTTGGCGGGATCACCCGGACCGACGTCGAACAGGAACTGACCGTCATGCAGATAGGTCGCGACTTCGCTGTTGATCGCCTGGTTGTTGCCAACCGCCGTAGCCGAACTGTCAACTGTCGGAAGTTCGGTGGTCGCATCAAAGCTTCCGGACGGATCGACCGTAACCGTGCCGTCGACTGTAAAGGTCAGCTGGGTCGGGTCACCGTCGGGTGTCGTCGTCTCGTCAACGGTTCCACCGTCAAAGGTCGCATTGATACCGTTCTGCGAAATCGGACCGGCAGCCTCGATATTATCGATCACGCCGCCCCCTTCGACGGTATTCGTATCGAAGACGAAGGTTTCGGAAAACGATCCCGCACCGCCGCCGTCTGTCGGCTGAACGTTGTTTACATTCTTCACGCTCGACGAGGCCGAAACATCACCGATCTGGATTTGCAGCTTCTCGATTTCGGTCAGGCCGGTGGGTTCGATATCCGTCGTGACGGTCACGTTGATGCGCTCGCGCTGCACAACATCCTTATCCCACGACCAGTTGACTTCGTCGAAAGCGAACGCGGCACTCGGGCCCATGGCGGCCACGACAGCAATCGCTGCTGATCCGAGGAAACTCTTTTTAAGGACACTCATTACTCTACTCCATCTTCTTCAGGTGCAAGCTGCTCCAGTTTTGCGGCCATGTGGCCGGTCTCGTAGAGTGCGCAGCTCTTCGAACTCTCAAGACCCAGAAAATCCGTCATGATCTGGTAAACAGCCATCTCAGCGACGGATCGGACGCCGAGCTGAAGGGGTTCGTTGCGTATTCCGCCCCCTCCGAACTCGACCAGCGTGTTCCCGAAAAAGCGGAACACGTTTGCTTCAACCTCGTACCCGTAGATTTGCTTTTGCAGGGTCGAGACATAACGGACGGCAAAGTTTCTGGAATCGACGACACGCAGATCGAGCGCGACGTTGATCACGACGGTTCTGATCCCGCCTCCAATGCCTTTGACATAAAGCTGCGCGCCGCCGGAACTGATGTTGTAGTTCAACTCGGTCAGCGCCCCGACGACGATAAAATCGCTCGCGGGCAGCTTGTCGTAACTGTCGATATCGCGATCCAGCCGCTTTTGTTCGGCCAGCTTCATCTCGGCCAGCGGGATACGCAGGTCGAGGCGTTCGACAAGGTTCGCCTTGCGCGTCTTGAACAAGGCGGAAATCACCATTTCGGAAATGCCCTGCGAGATCGCGCGGCCATTGTCATCCAGATTGATCTGGCCGGTTTTGTCGGCCACTTCGCCCACCGAAAACACCGGCAGATTATCGGCGGGAATATCCGCCAGTTCGGCCAGACATTGACTATAGGGCGTGTCGTTATCGGTCACCGGATAGGAATAAAGCGGTTTGACGCCGCCCTTCTCCGTCCCCGTCGCAACACATCCGCTCAGCGCCATGGCGCAGGCCAGCGATACCAGGACGCGGCGCGGTTTCCGTCCGGCAGCCACCGGCGCACCGCGCGTTCTTAAGGTTGTACTCCTCAACATCATAATCGAAAACATGGCACACCCCGAACGCTACAAAATGAGCGAGGCCGGTGTCGGAAAACGAAGGCTGCCGCAAAAAAAAGCGCGGCGCATTCTGTTGTTTCGGTATGGGTCGCGGTGCGTTCATTTCTGCCGCTACTGCGCTTTACCGATTGTGTCCCGAACCTGATCTCTCTCGTTGGCTTCGATGATCACGCGAATCGGCTACCGTTAAAATTCTCCTAAAGGTTGAGTGATTCGTCTATGGGACTAGGTCTTTTTACCCGTACCGCACCCGTTGACAGGTACGGCGATTCGGGCATCCGCGCATGTTTTACGCCGCCGCGCCCGAAGGCTGCGGTCAACGCGGGACTGGCAGTCTAGACCATCCGGCCAATAGGCAGGCGGCCCCTCTTCGGCAACAGTGAGATGGTTCTGCAAATTCCTTGGAATTTTTTCTCGGATCGCGCGGACCCGAAAAAATAAAGAGGTACTGTCATGCGCATCCCGTTCGGCCAATGCGGTTTCTACGCCGCACTGTTTGCGACTTTGATGTCGGGGGCCGCACAGGCTCAGATGTCAAACCGGCCCTTCAACTTCAGCTCGCCGGGAACAGCGGGGCTCGGCATCAGCATTGCGGGACAACAGGCGATCCTGAACCAGCACATCACCGGCGCAACGCCCGATGTTCTGCTGCGGGATGCGAATGGCATGTTGCTGGATGTCGTGCGCGGGCCGGAGCGCATTGCCGTAGTGACCGGCGCGGACGGCGACGTGCGCCCCGGTTTCCGGCGCAGCTTCCGCACCGGATCATCGGGTCTGAGGGCGGGCGCGTTCAATTCGTTCTTCGTCGCCGACGCGCGTCGGCGTTACAGCCCGGCGCTTTACCTCTTTACCGCAGAATCCAACGTACCGGTTGATACATGGACAACCCGCGTCGTCACCGATGGCCGCATTCAATACAGCGCCATTGGGCCGGTAAATACATGGACCGGATATGTCTATGGAATGGACCTTCGCTAGCGGTCGGACCGGCGGGGGTGCGCCCCCGCCCGTTACGGCATCGGCCCGCTGGCCGGGGCAGGCTCCGAGCCGGAATACCCGTGACCGACAGCCCAGCACGCAACTTGGGTCCGGTTCGAAACACCGATTTTGCGCAAGACCGAATTCATGTGCGCCTTGACGGTCGACTCGGAGATATCAAGCTTCCGCGCGATCACCTTGTTTGCAAGACCGTCCGCGACAAGGCGCAGAACGTCCTGCTCCCGCGCGGTAAAATGCACGTCCTCCGCATGCAGGCCCGCCTTGTTCGACGATGCGTCCGACGGAAAGCACTCATGCCCCGCCAGCACCAGCTTTAGCCCGTCGAGGATCAGTTCCGGCGTCAGGCGCAGCGACAGATACGCGGCCAGCCCCTGTTCCCGCGCGGCCTGCATATGGGTGCTGGAATTGCCGGAATCGATCATCACCGCTCTGGTTTCAGGCAGGCACGCCCGAACGACGGCGCAATCCGCCTCAAACCGCCCCGCATGTTTGTGATAGCCGATAATGCAAAGGTCCGGCGTCTCGTCCCAAACAATATCATGCAGCTTTTTCGGATCGTCTATCTCGCAAACCACATCGAAGTTATGACTGTCCAAAAAGCTTGCGAGCGAATGCGCGACAAAACGGTCCGCATGCGCAATAACGACAGACGGGCGCACCGCGCCAATCACATGTTCCATACCCTCGCCCCCGCGATCGAGTAATTCAATTATCGTGAATCTACTTCGGGTAGAATACCATGCCGTCCCGCTCCGGTAAAGCGGGCCACCCCCACAGCGGGCAGAAACCTGCCCTTACACCGTACCCTGAAATCCCTGATTTCCGCGTGTCTGAAAGCAAAAACCGCGGAGAGGCAAGGCCCGCCCCCGATTTTACCGGGCGCTGGCAAGGCGCGCCGCAGCGTTCACAAAATAGCGAGATACAGCGTCAACGTCCGAACCGAACAATCAGAACGTGTAAATTTTACACGCGAAGGTGTCAGAGAAAGCCCGCTTTATTCCGCCGCCTGCACCGCGCCCAGCCGCGCCGCCTCCTCCGCAATGATCACGGCAATCAATGCGCAATCCTCGACACTAAAGGTCAGCGGGACGCGCACATCGCATGTCGTCGACAGCACGGAACGGGTGTTGGGCAGGTCGGGCGGATCACCGAGGTACTTCCAGGAATCATAGCGGCTGGTA
>CALGNW010000128.1 GCA_937958345.1 uncultured Neomegalonema sp.
GCACTGCGGTTCTGCAAAGCCTCGGGGATATCGCGAAGAAACTGTAGATACGCCTATGGCAGTTCGCCCGTTGCTTGGACATAACAAGCAAACTGATTAACCGCCTCCTCCAAAATGTCTTGTGCGGCCTCAAAGGCCTCGCGATCTGCGGCCATCTCCGCAAGTAGGTGCGTGGCAATCCGAGGAGAGACCCGGCGCTTGCCTTTTGCCATCTCGCGAATTTTGCTCGGCTCGGTCTCTGTGATCCTCGCGATCTGTACTTTCCATGCCTCACCGTAAAGATAGGCAGACAAGGCACAAAAGTGCTCCGCCGTCATCGCAAGTGTTTTTCCATGCATGGGGTCAAGTCCTCGATATGCCAGAGCGAGCGCGACAGGCGTACCACAATGGCCTTGCCCCTTAACGCTCCAAACGACAAGCCGGCACATTGAGTTGAAGCTAAACGGTGAGGCCTGGCGCTAAATGTCGCGCGAGGGTTCGATGCCCTCAAGGGACATCCGCCGCGCCTATCGCACTTTGCGTAAAGGCTGAACCGAAAGCCACGCCAAGAGTACATGCCTTTTCGGCTCTCATCGCCTCAACGTAAACGCAAAGTGCCTTAAACGCCCCGCCGATAATTATCGACGGGGCAAGAGAGATCAGTTAGGTGCCCTCACTCCTCGGCTCCTGCGTTCGGGGCGCGCCATCAAAGGCGGTTCCTGCCGGTCGCCAAGCATCTACACGGGCGCGCACCGGCTTGGTCAAAGCCTGCCGCGTGATCTCGCAAGTGAACATGCGGCCCATGTCCTCCGCCAGCTTGCCCTTTGGCATTTTTGCAGCATTCAAATAGTCGTCGCACTTATTGCCGTCCAAAAGCGTCAACAAAATGTCGAGCAACGCTGACTTACGATAGAGCGCAAAGAAAGCCGCGTCCGGCGTCCACCCCTTGCGGATATCCGCCTTGGCCTCCGCCGCTATCTGCTCGGCAAACTGATCCGGCCCATCGAGATTGTCGCGCAAATCTGTCACGCCAATTTCGACACTGGCGGCAACCGCCCATGCCAGCAATCGTTCTTTGTCGGCTTTCGGCAAAGCGCGAAACGCCGCGAACTGTTCCGCCAAGCTGCGCTCACCCTCGCCGTCTTCGCTCCCAAGCCAATCAAACGGCAGGGCATCCCGTATCGCCACAAAGCCGTCGTAAAACGGCGTGTCCTCGCTGTAATCATAGCCCGGACTGGTACCGGTTCGATCGGTTGTGCGGATCGTGAGCGGGGTATGCTCAAAGTACCGTCCCGCGACACTGTTACGGGCGAGGTCGAACACGGTCAAATCAAACACAAGCGCCGGATTGCCCGCCAATGCCTCCTGAAACGCCGCCCTGCGGATCGGGGCCAATCGCTGGCGATGGCTCATCGTATAGACTGACTTTTCCTCTGCGACGGCGTTCATGCCGTTAGGAGTATTGCCACCGCTCTCAGTGCCGCTCCCGTTTGCGGTGGTTTTCATCGCCTCGTTGGGATTCACATATCTGAAGTCGGGCGCGGCGTTATCTTTCTCAATTTCCTTCGGGGCATCCTCAACACAGATTAAACCGCGCTCAACAGTAAGACCGCCCTCGTCATTCAGAGAAATAATGAACCCGCCGATTTTACGCACATGGGCGGGATAGATTTCCGGATACCGCCTCTCGATCTCGGTCCACTCCGCAAATGCAGCGGCATCGTCCGGATCGGCGTCAAGCAAGGCGTCGAGTGCTTCCATACGCGCTGCGTCTTCATCCTTGAGCGGTTGCTGTTCGGGATAGACCCGCGCGAAACTGCTCGCCTCGATGTAAAAGCGCGGCTCCAGTTCCACACGCGACCATTTCCAGCCTTCCGTTTTTTTGATCGCCGCCGCCTCGGCTTCGATCTTCCCGTTGGCAAGGCTGTTCGCAAGGTCCACGTCGAGCCACGCCGCGCTCTCATCCTCGGTAAAAAGGTCAACATCAAAGCGGCCTCCGGCCTCGCGGTAGGCGTCTGCCCCGACATAAAGGGCAACCGGATCATCAGCGTCCAGCGTCTCGCGCAACATCTCGGTGCGGATGGAATGCGCATACCACGCATGCGGCGCTTCCTGCCATTGCTTGAACACCGTCCGCTGACGTTTCTGGTCATCTCTCGCAGCGAAGGCTTTGAGGACCTCAAGGCTCATATCGCCAGTCTCAAACGATTTGAGAATAACCGGCGCGACATTAGCCAGCCTGAGCAGCATGCGCACCCGAACCAATGCGCTGCCGTGGCTGCGCGCTATTTCTGTATCGGTTTTGCCTTCCTTTGCGAGAACGCGATACGCGGCAATTTCTTGGGCAATGGTCATGGTTTTGTGACCGGAATTCTCAGCCAGACTGTCCGCGATGGCGTTCTCGCGATCACGGATCAACACGGCAAGGGTGTGCTCATTGTCGATCCTGTTGCCGCCCTCGACGCTCGCGAGCCATGCATGGGCTTTCCAGCGGCGACGTCCTGCGGTGATTTTTACGAGATCGCCGCTCCGATAGCCTACAAGATTCTCAAGCAACCCCCGTGCGAAGATGCTTTCAGCGAGTTCGGAAATCTCCGCATCGGTGTCGCTGTGATCTTTGGCGCGCACATTCTCCGGCGCAATCGCTAGATCGCCAAAGCGCACGTGCTCTAAATCCCCGTGCGTGTTCGGGGCGGTTTCAAGGATGGTCGTCTCAAGTGTCATGGTCATTATTTTGGTCCTTCTCGGTCCGGTGATCCCGCGTCCGGTCTTGGTCGCGGGCTAAAAGCATCGGCGCATACCTTTGCGCCGACACCGTGAATTATACCGCCAACGCCAGTTGTTGAGCGGGCTGCGATACGGGTCGCGGCGTATCGCCGTAGTTCTCAAAATCCCAAGCGACGATTTCGACGCTTGGGGAGACGCCTTTCCAGCTACTGCGGTGGTATTCGGGGTCAATCCCGACGCCGCCGTCCAGCGTCACGCCAACAGCTTCCTGAAAGGCGGAGTATTTCGGAGACGGGCGACGCGTGAAGCTGCCAACGCTGTCGAAGGGGGCAGACATGCGCGGGATGATCGCCGCACCGGACGATGCCAACATTGCTGCGACGTCCAAAATCTTAAACTCTGCCTCTCCACCGTGATAGCGTGGCGCACTGAATGGACTTTGCATCATCTGCCCGAACGGCGGATTGCAGAACGCAAAATCGACCACGCCGATTTGCTGCAAGACTTCTGGGTCCAGCACATCGCCACAAATCCATGTCGCCTCCGGCAAGAGACGCTTTCCAACGGCGACAAAGGCGGGGTTGCGTTCAACACAAAAGATCCGATCATAGCGGGGGCGCGTTTGCGCGTACCAATGCCGCCCCGTGGCAAAGTAAGCGAGGGTTCCAATCCCTGCGCACAGGTCCACCACTCTCCCGCCTTGTGGCACTTCAAGGTGAAAATCCATCGCCAGCGAAACGGGCGTAAAAAAGACGCCATTACTGGTCTGATCGCTGATTGTGCCGGGATTCCAGTTTAGGAAAACCTGCTCGCGTTCATCGCCGCTAAGTGCTCGGCTTTTATCAAGCAAGTCTGCGGCGGCGGCGTGGGCGCGCCATTCGGGCTTCGTTAGTTTTGCCATTCCTTCGGTCCTTCTCGGTCCTGTAAAATCCCGCGTTCTT
>CALGNW010000129.1 GCA_937958345.1 uncultured Neomegalonema sp.
TAAAGACATCGGTGTTGCATCGGTTGCTATGGGCGGTGGCGACATCCTCCCCGCACTCGAAAAAGGCACGATCGATGCGGCTGAATGGTGCTGCCCGAAGCCTGACTCGGTCTTCGGCTTCCAGAAAGTTCTGAAGCACTACTACCTTCAGGGTCTTCACCAGGTTGTTGTTAACGCCGACATGTACATCAACGGCGATGTATACGAAGGCCTGACCGATCTTGAGAAAAAAGCACTCGAAGTTGCTGCTAACGCTTCGCTTTCGAAGGCTATGTCCTACCGCATCTATGAAAACGGTAAGGCACTCAAAGACCTCGTTGAGAACCACGGCGTTATCCTGCACGACACTCCTGCAGATTACTTCCCGGCGTACATGAACGCTGCGAAAGCATCGCTCGAGAAAAACGCGGAAGAGAACGAGTTCTTCGCTGAAGTCTGGCAGAGCCAGAAAGACTTCGCCGCGATTGCCGTTCCTTTCTGGGCTGGCGCTCAGGCATCGAACGCTGCACTCGGCAAAGCCTTCGCAGACTCGGTCAAATAAATTTGACCTCCTTAACCCCGGCGCCAAGGCGTCGGGGTTTTTTGTTTCTCAATTTATTCCGAAAACGCGGACCCAATTTTCGGGCCCACAGTAGAATTGCAGGCATTTGTCATGGCCAATGAACCGGGTATCGGCGAACTCGATATAACCGATGAACTGATCGCGGAACGTCGCGCAGAGCAGCCGGGAGAGACGCCGGAGGATATGACCTCTTGGCAACGCCCGATCACCGCATTCATTGACGTCCTGAACCTGTGGGCTGGCCGGATTCTGTGCCTGCTCCTCGTTCCGCTGATCTTCGCGATGTGTTTTGAAGTTTTCTCGCGCACAGCCTTCGGGATGCTCGCGGCCAACGGCATGGTCGAAACAGCCCGTGAATGGGGCCTCGGGCCGACGCTTTGGGTTTATGACATCAGCCGCATGACGGGCGGCGTTCTCTTTATGGGAGCAGCCGGTTACGCGCTCATGCGCGGCGTCCACATCCGCGCCGACTTCCTATTCCGTAACTGGTCACCGAAGACACAAGCGACGGTCGACGCCGCCCTCTACATGCTGTTCTATTTCCCCGCGATGCTGTTCTTTTTCTGGAGTGCGCTGGACTTTACGCTCGACTCGTTGGGTTGGCGCGGCTGGGACAAGCCTTGGGGACGCTGGGAGCAGGCATCGGACTCCACATGGGCGCCGATCCTCTGGCCTGCGCGTATCTTCATGCCAATCGGGGCGTTCCTGCTGTTCCTGCAAGGTTTTGCCGAACTATTCCGCGCATTTCACCAGATGGGCAAAGAGCGTGAAGCAAAGTTCCTGAAGATTTTCTTCCCGTATCTGATTTTGCTGGCCGTCATTTTCGTCGGGGTTTTCTATCCCAAGGTCCTGCCGCTCGGCGACTGGATCAGCAGTACGCTTGGCGGATTCGTCGGTGATCTCGATAAGCCGACGATCGGGCTTTATATGCTCGCCGCAATGCTGTTCTCGATCTTTGTCGGCTTTCCGATTTCGTTCACGCTGATTTTCCTCGGCTTCGTTTTCGGGTCATGGGGCTTTAGCAGCGATCTGACGTTCTATCTTCTGACGCTGCAAACCAACTCGACGATGCTTGATGACCAGCTTGTGGCCGTGCCGCTGTTTATCTTCATGGGTATCATGATGGAGCAGGCCGGCCTGATGGAGCGTCTGTTCAATGCGGTGCAACTGATGATGTCCCGCACGCGCGGCGCGTTGTTTATCGCCGTGCTGTTCGTCTCGACCATCTTTGCCGCCGCCACAGGGATTGTGGGCGCATCGGTCACCATCCTCGGGATCATGGCCGCGAAAACCATGAACCGTTCCGGCTATAATGTTCGCATGGCGGCGGGCGCGATTACGGCAGGTGGAACGCTGGGCATCCTGATCCCGCCGTCGATCATGCTGATCGTCATGGGCCCCGTGCTGGAAGTGCCGGTCACCGATCTTTTCCGCGCGGCGATCATTCCGGGCGTGATGCTTGCCGGACTTTACATGCTGTATGCGATTGGTCGTTGCTGGATCAATCCTGACCTCGGACCGATCCTTCCGCCCGAAGAACAACCGCACACATCACCTTATTACCTGGTTGAAGTCGCGCTGGTTATGGCAGCGCTGATTATCTTCATCCAGCTATGCGTTATGGGCGCGGGCGGCAGTCTTGCGTATTTCCCGCTTGGCGGATTCGTCATCCCGGTCGCGTGGATCGTCCTGATGTTCGTCACCTTCCAGATCATGCGGAAGGTCAAGCCCGGCGGGTTCTTCTTCTCGGATCTCTGGTACGAATTTTTCATGGGGCTGGTCCCGCCGACCGTTTTGATTTCTTTCGCGCTCGGTTCGATCCTGCTGGGTTGGGCAACGCCCGCCGAGGCAGCGGCATGTGGTGCGTTCGGTTCAATCCTGCTGTCGGTCCTATACCGTAAGTTCGGACTGCGCGGATTTTACGATGCGCTGATCAAGACGCTCGAAATTACCGTCCTGATCATGTTCCTTGTCGCAGCCTCCAACTTCTTCGGTGCAGTGTTCTCGAACCTCGGCACACCGAAGATGCTGACCGAGATGCTGTTGGCGATGGAGCTAAGTTCGGTGATGACGCTGATCCTGATTATGGCGCTCATCTTCCTGCTCGGGTGGCCGCTGGAATGGGTTCCGATTGTCCTGATCATCGTACCTATTCTGATGCCGGTGGTCGAAACCCTCGGCCCGGCATTCGGTATGGAGCGTGTCGATCTGCTTGTCTGGTTCGCGATCCTTGTCGCGGTGAACCTGCAAACGGCATGGCTTTCGCCGCCGGTCGCTTTGTCCGCCTACTTCCTGAAGGGCGTCGTGCCCGAATGGGATCTGAAAGACATCTATCTGGGCATGATGCAATTCATGGTCATTCAGGTGATCGGCCTCGTTCTGATCTTTGTCTTTCCGGAGATCGTGCTTTGGCTGCCGCGGTATCTCGACGGCGCCGGATAACCTGCCATTCAAGGTGCAACCCAAGCCCTCCGGTGAAAACCGGGGGGCTTTTTTATAGTCGCTCCTAATGGTCCGACACTGTGCTGCGGCTTTTTTTCCGATGACAAAACCGACCGTGCAGGTCGCAAACCGGCTAGCGGATGCCGACAACCGCGCACACGATTTCCGAGTGAAATGAGGTCGCCCATGAATGTAATCAGTTCGAACCGGAAAATTGACCCGACACGCCGCCGTGCGACCACGCTGTTCAAACCGGACGGTACGCCGCTGGATAATGACCGGGTTGAGATCGGTCCGACCGACCTTGCGTTTAATGAATGGGCCGAATTGGGCATCACGCCGCCCGACATGCCAAAACTGCGTGAATACCGACTGTCACGGATTGTCGGAGAACTGCAAAGGCATGACTATGCGGGTCTGTTGACCTTCGACCCGTTGAACATCCGATACATCACCGACGCCACAAACATGCAGTTGTGGACGACACATAATCCGGCCCGCGCCTGTTTCGTGTCGGCGAATGGCTATGTCGTTCTTTATGATTTTCACGGCTCGGACCACCTGAGCGCGCACTTGCCGCTGGTTAAAGAAGTGAGACATGGCGCAGCCTTCTTTTTCTTTGAAAGTGCGGGGCTTGTCGCCGAGCACGCCATGCATTTCGCCAAGGGGATTGGTGGGTTGATGCGCGAGCATGCGGGGGATAACCGACGTCTTGCAGTCGATCGGATGGAACGGCCCGGCCATGATGCGCTGGCAAGCCTCGGCGTTGAAATCTTCAACGGACAGGAAGTCACCGAGTTAGCGCGGGTTATAAAGAATGACAACGAGGTGAACGCGATG
>CALGNW010000130.1 GCA_937958345.1 uncultured Neomegalonema sp.
CCCATGAACTTGATCGTGCCGCCGGTGATCTTGCCGCGGTTGCCCATGTCACGCATCACGCCAAGCGCAACCGTAGACTTGCCGCAGCCGGATTCACCGACAAGACCCATGGCTTCGCCGGGCATCACCTTGCATGAAAAATCCATCACAGCAGGGATTTCGCCCGCACGCACAAAGAACGAGATCGAAAGGTTTTCGATTTCGAGGATCGGGGTTTGCTCGGTCATGTCCTCAATCCCTCAACGATTCTTCGCGCAGGCCATCGGCCAGAAAGTTCAGACCCAACACCAGAGACATCAGCGCGATGGCGGGTGTCAGGGCAGGGTGCAGATAAACCGACAGCAGCTTGCGCCCCTCGTTAATCGTCATGCCCCAATCCGGGCTTTCCGAACTGATCCCGAGGCCAAAGAAACCCAGTGTTCCGAGCAGGATGGTCACGTAGCCAATCCGCAAGCAGAAATCGACGATCAGCGGTCCGCGCGCATTCGGCAAAATCTCCCACAGCATAATGTACCACGGACTCTCGCCGCGCGTTTGCGCCGCCGCCACATAATCTCTGGTTTTGATGTCGAACACCAATCCGCGAACGATACGAAACACCGTCGGCGCGTTCACGAACACCACCGAAACAAAAATGTTCAGCGTGTTCGGGTCCATTGAAAACAGGTTCAGCCCGAACGGATCATAGCTGAACGCCAACCCGAGATAGACCCAAAAGCCCAGCACCATCGACACGCCCAGATACAGCGCCAACTCGCCGGGCCGCGTCTTGAACCGCGACGTCAAAAGTACAGCGATGAATATCAGCGGAAAGATAAACAGCACCGCCGCCAGATACATCGGGATACCCGTCTTCACGATGTCCTTGGTCACGAGCAGGTAGAACAGCAGAATAACCGGAAACGCGAGGACGAGGTTCGCGATAAAGGTCAGGATCGTGTCCAGCTTGCCCGTGAAATAACCGGCAGGCAGGCCCAGCGTAATCCCGACCATAAAGGCAAACAGAGTCGCGGCAGGCGCAATCGACAGGACCGTGCGGCTCCCGATGATCACACGGCTAAAGACATCCCGCGCCAGCTTGTCGCCGCCCAGCAAAAAGTATTCACCCTCGACTCCCGACACGGGCCATCCGGGCTTTTTGTTTTTCATCCCCGACAGCTGCTGCAATTCGTCGTGGGTCACGATGGGCGTCGTGCAATACTCTCCGACGCAAACTCCCGTCGCCAAAATTGCGGCGAGAACCCAGAACAGCACAATCCCGAGACCGATCAGCCCCAGCTTGTTGTCGAGGATTTTGCCGTAAAGGCCGAGACGTTTTTTGAACAGGAACGAGAGCGCAAAGATCAGCGCCATCCCGATCCAGACGGGCCGCAACTGCGTCGCAATGCGTTCGATAATCCCTTTGCTCTCGGTCGCGACCAGATTGCCGCCGATGATGTAGGCAAGCACTCCCAGCATCACCGTAAACAGGGCGATCTGGCCGATCAGCAGAAGAATATCCGTCGGGTTGCGCTTTACCGGCGCGCCGAACGTTTCAACGCTCGGCGTCCAGATAAACGACGTCACCATCTGGGCGACGAAAGTGATCAACAGCGCGGCAGCGGCGATGATCAAAATGGGGTCGAGGAAAGTTCCAAGCGACCCGGTCCAATCGAGTTGTTCCATGTCCCTGCCCCCTTACGTGACGCGAACGCGCGGGTTGAGGAAAACGTAACCGATATCGGAAATCAGTTGCGTCAGCAGAACGACGATCACCGCAATGATCGAACAGCCGAGCAGTAACTCGACGTCATTATTCTCGGCGGCCTGAACCAGCGTCCAGCCAAAGCCCTTATAGTTAAACAGGCTCTCGACAATCACAACGCCGGTCAGCAGGAAAGGAAACTGCAGCATAATCACGGTAAAGGGCGCGATCAGCGCATTGCGCAGGGCATGTTTCAGAACGACATTCTTGAAACTGACGCCCTTCAGCCGTGCGGTCCGAATATACTGTGATTGCATAACCTCGGCCATCGAGGCGCGCGTCATGCGGGCGATATAGCCCATCCCGTACAGCGCAATCGTCACAACAGGCAGGGTGAAGTTCGCAAATGTAATGTCATCGGCGGCGGAGGTCGCCGTCCCCTTGAACCATTTCAAACCCACCGCACTTGACGTGAATATCGCGATGAAAATAACGCCCGAGACGTATTCGGGTGTTGCCGTCGTTGCGATTGAGAATGTCGATAGCCCGCGATCCAGCCGACTGCCCTCGCGCATCCCGGCGGCAATCCCGACGACCAATGCCATCGGAACCATCAGCAAAAACGTGCACAGCATCAGCCAGCCGGTCAGGGATAATCGCCTGCCGATGACTTCGGACACGCCCTCTTGCGAGACCGTCGAAAATCCGAAATCGCCCTGCAGCACACCACAATATTCGGGAACATCGACTACACCGGCACGGATACAGCGGCCCGACGGAACCTCGTTAATTTCGTTCGTCCAGCCGGGAACAATGCCCAGCCACTCGCCGTATTTGACAAAGATATTCCGGTTGTACCCGCGTGCGTCCAACCACGTCACGACTTGCTCGTCGGTCATCCGGTTGTTTGCCTGGGTCTTGGCCAGTCGTTCGAGGTTTGGCGATAAATTGGTCAGCCAAAACACAATGAAGGTGAGGCAGAGTATCGTCAGCAGCATCACGCCGAAACGCCTCAAGAGAAAAATCAACATTCCGGTGTTCGGCTCCCTGAAATTCGTCTTACCCGCTTTTAACAATCGGGTTTTGAAACGAAAAAGAGAGGCCGGTTTCCCGGCCTCTCTTGATTTGTCGTTTAGCTATCGAGCCACATGGCGTCCGGGTGAATTTCGAACGTCGGGTGCATTTCCGCGTTCTTCACCTTGTCGGTCGTGTGGCGATACAGCGAGCGCCAGTAAGGCTGGATCGTGACGCCTTCGCTCTGCATCAGACCTTGCAGAACGACCATCTTTTCGCGGCGCTTGTCCGCATCGGCGATGGCCAGCGCTTCTTCGAGCGTCGCATCGAACTCGGCGTTTTCAAAACCGGACTCGTTCCACGCTTCACCCGAACGGAAGGCGAGTGCGAGGACCTGAACGCCCAGCGGACGCATATTCCAGTTGGTCGACGAGAACGGGTACTTTGCCCAGTCGTTCCAGAAGGTCGAACCCGGCAGGACCGTCCGCTTCACCTTGAACCCTGCGTCACGCATTTCAGCGGCCACAGCATCGGTCGTCGCACGGCGCCAGTCATCTTCGATGGACAGCAGCTCGTGCTCGTAATCCATCATACCGGCTTCTTCCATCAGCTTTTGCGCCGCCTTCACGTCCTTTTTGATCGGAGGCAGTTTGGCGTATTCAGGATGGATCGGGCAGACGTGGTGGTTTTCAGCAGGGATGCCGAGACCCGCAACACCAAGCTCAAGCAGTTTCTCGTTATCAACCGCAAGCTGGATTGCACGGCGCACACGAACGTCTGAGTAAGGCTTTTTGCCTTCGACTTCGGCCTGCTGGTTTGGGCGGATGGTGATGGTCGCCGCCGTCACGACTTCGGACTTGATCAGGCCGAGGCTGTCCATGATGTCCACGAACTCGCCCGTGGTTTCATAGCCCATGTCGATTTCTTCGGCTTCATAGGCCGCGACAAATGCCGACGGGTCCGTGCCGTAATCGATGTACTCGATGCTGTCGAGATACGCGGAATCGCCCCACCACTCATGGCCTTCGGCACGCTTGAGAACGGCTTTAACGCCAACCTCATAGCTGTCGATGGTGTACGGGCCGGTTCCGATCGGGTTCTTCGACGGGTCCGAGTTGTCATAGCTGGAGTGGACAATCGCCGCCGGATAATCGGCCATACCGGCGATCAGCGTGATATCCGCTTTCGGCAGGTTCAGTCTCACCGTGTGGTCGTCCACGACTTCCAGAATGCCGTCAGCCAGCTTTTCGGTTTTCTCGTCGATCAGCGTCGCAAAGCGACCGGCCATCGAATTACCTTCAACGGTTTTATCGGCCCAGCGTTCGATGTTGTTCGCAACGTCCTGCGCTGTAAAATCATCGCCGTTTTGCCATTTTACGCCTTTGCGCACGTTCAGCGTGTAAGTTTTGGCGTCCTCGGACACTTCCCAGCTTTCCAGCAGGCGCGGCTCGAACGTGGAATCGCGGTTATAGCGGACCAGATATTCCAACCAGCCGCGCGAGACGTTCGCCATCTGGCTCCAGTCATAGGTGCGCGGGTCTTTAAGGGCGCGCACTTCCTGCTGAATGCGCAGTGTTCCGCCGCGCTTGGCGTGTGCCGCTGCATGTGCCGGCGTCGGCGCCATCATACCCATCATGCCATAGGCCATCGCAGCCGTCGCACCGAAGATGCTGGCGGTCGCGAGAAACTCGCGGCGCGAAACGCCGTCGCCATCGCGTGCGGTGTTCGCCATCGACTCAAGAAACTTCGGTAATGGCTTGCCGTTTCTGTCAGTGAATTTCATTTTCGTTCTCCCTTATTTTTATCCCTGCACGAAAGCGGGGAATCCGGCTTGCACAGCCACCCAAAGCGAACCTTTGTGGGTGCAAAGCGACCGAATCGAGATTATGTAAACCATAACTGCCCGCAAGCGCCAAGGTGATGCTCGGTAAGTGGCCGATTTGCCGCTGGTTTTCGGGCTTTCTCATGCGCGCGCTGGCGCTTGGGGCGGACAAGCGTCAGGATGTATGCGATGGGTTTCGGGGGATCGTGCCTCACACGTCTTGCGATCAGGATTTTGGAAGGACGGCTATGTCTCTGGTAATATTTTGTTTTTTCGTTGCTCTGGCAGCGTTAAGCGGCGCCTTTTTCAAGCCTGACGAGTGGTATGATCGCCTGCGTAAACCCAAGTGGAACCCGCCGAAATGGGTGTTTCCGGTCGTTTGGACCATTTTATATGCCTTCATCGCGGTCGCCGGATGGTTGGTGTGGGGGCAGGTCGGTTTCGGCGTTGTGATGTTTGTCTGGGTCGTTCAGCTGATCCTGAACGCGTCATGGTCGTGGTTCTTCTTCGGCCTGCGCCGCATGGACCTCGCGTTCGTTGTCGTCAGTGCGATGGCGGTTGCCGTGGTGCTCTTCATCATTATGGCGTGGCCTATTTCAACGATAGCGGCGCTTTTGTTCGTTCCCTACCTCGCGTGGGTCTGCACGGCGGCGTTGCTGAACTGGACCGTATGGTCGATGAATCCGGATGCGACGAAAACGTGATACCAAATTCGCCATCTTTCGCTGCAAGACTATAATTTCACGCGACGGCGGTTCGCGCAGATTGAACCGAACGAAGATAAACGGGAGAGAGATCGCATGTTGAAAAGCAAAACAACCTCATTGGTGCTCGCCGCAGTAATGGCAGCGGTATCGGCGCCAGCCTTCGCTGAAGGTGATGTTGAAAAGGGCGAAAAGGCATTCAAGGGCTGTAAGGCTTGCCATCGCATCATGGACGATCAGGGCGAGCTGCTGAACGGCAAGGGCAAAACCGGCCCGAACCTCTACAATATCATTGGGCGTACTGCCGGATCAGACGAGGATTTCGGTAAGAAATACGGAAAATCACTCGTTGCTGCTGGTGAAAAAGGTCTGGTCTGGGACGTTGAGAATCTGGCCGAGTACATCAAAGACCCTAAAAAGTTTTTGGCCAGCTATCTTGATGATAAAAAAGCGCGCTCGAAGATGGCTTATAAACAGCGCAAGTCGCAGGAAGATATCGCCGCGTATCTCAAGTCGGTCAGCCCGGACGCGCCTTAATACCCTGCTTGATTTGCCGGCACAGGCGAAACGAAAGGCGGCTCCATCGGGGCCGCTTTTTTTATGCCGTTATCAAAATCCCGGATTCAGGACGATCAAACGAAAAACGCCCCCGAACCACAAGGTCCGAAGGCGTAAATCTGGAGGAGAGAGAGGGATTCGAACCCTCGGAACCCGCGAAGGCTCAACGGTTTTCGAGACCGCCCCGTTCGACCACTCCGGCACCTCTCCACAGCGCGCGTTGTAGACGACCAACTTGCTGCGTTGCAAGAGAGTTTTAGCGCGTAAACATTAATGTGCCGTTTTCGCTACGCACCGGCGCTTTCAGCGGCTTTTTCCCAACGGCCAGAGCCGTCCTGCCGCCAATAAGTCGCCGTAACGCTGGCTGCCGCGCGCTTCCATTGGGTGCGCGCAAAGGCAACGGCTTCCTCGTCGGCGCCGTCAAACATCACAATTGTTCGGGTTGCGGTCGTGAAGTCGTCGGTATCCGCGCCATCGACAACAAACAAAACATCGGCTTCATTCGGAATTTCGCTCCCGCTTGTCAGATAAACCGGCTGTTCTTCAGGATTGCCGGCGCTCATGGTTCCGTGCGGCAGAAACGATTCGTCCCGATATGTCCAAAGAACGCTGTCGAGCGCGTCGACCCGCTCGGCACTTCCGGCGCGAACGACAGCGCGCCAGCCCTTTTCCAAAGTCCGCTCCAGCAGGTTCGGCAGCGCGCGCTCAAGCGGATGCGCCGTCAGGTGATAGAACAGGGCCTCAGGCACCTGCACTGTCTTCGAACACATCGCGTACCAGCCGGTCCAAAGTCGCCACGCCCCAACCGCTCGCACCCTTCGGCACAGTCGGTTTCACGTCCTTTGACAGGGCCACGCCCGCGATATCGATATGCGCCCACGGGCTATCATCGACAAATCGCTTGAGAAACTGGGCTGCGGTGATCGAACCGGCATGACGGCCCCCGGTATTTTTGATATCCGCCAGCCGCGATTTGATCTGATCATCATATGCCTTGCCGAGCGGCAACCGCCACAAACCCTCTTCCTCGTTATCCGCAGCGGCCTGTAATTGCGCCGAAAGTCCGTCATCGTTCGAGAAAAAGCCCGCCTTATCATAACCAAGTGCAACGATCATCGCGCCGGTCAGGGTGGCAAGGTTGATCGTCGCCTTCGGTTTGAACGCATTTTGCGTGTAGTGCAGCACGTCCGCAAGAACGAGCCTGCCTTCCGCATCCGTATTGATGATCTCGATGGTTGTGCCGCTCATTGCCGTCACAATGTCACCGGGGCGGGTTGCGTTGCCGTCAGGCATGTTCTCGGTCAACCCGACGACGCCGATAACATTCGCCTTCGCTTTGCGCATCGCGAGTGTTTTCATAAGGCCGGAAACGACACCCGCACCGCCCATATCCATCGTCATTTCTTCCATGCCGCCAGCGGGTTTGATGGAAATACCGCCGGTATCAAAGGTCACGCCCTTACCGACAACACAGAACGGCGCGGCGTCTTTATCGTCCGCGCCCATCCATTTCATAATAACGACGCGGCTTTCACGGCGACTGCCGAGGCCGACGGCGAGCAGGGCGTTCATTCCGAGTTTCGCCATATCGTCTTCATCAAGAGTGCTGACCTCGACGCCCAGATCCCCAAGGCCGCGCAGGCGTTCTGTAAAGCTCTCGGGATACAGGATGTTTGCAGGCTCGCTGACGAGATCGCGCGTAAAGAAGGTTCCCTCGGCGATGGCGTTCGCGTCAATATCCGCCTTTTGCGCGCCCTTGGAATCGGCAACACCAATCGTAATTTTACCCGGTCCGCGATCCGTCGATGGGTCGCTTTCCGTGCGGTATTTGACGAATGAATAGCGCCGCAACCGGACACCCAGTGCCATTTTGGCCAGCAGCAGGTCGTCGCCGAAGCCCTCGGCAAAGACGGTCGCTCCCGCTTCGTCCAGCTTGCCGAGAGCTGCGCCCAGCTTGCCGCCGATTGTCCGCGCACTGTTTGCCGTCAGGCTTTCTTCGCCGGTTCCCACGACCAGCAGGCGCGATGCCTTCATTCCCGCAGGCGCAGGAACATCCAGCACTTCGCCCTCCTTGCCGGTAAAGCGTTCCGCTCCCCTCGCCCGCTCGATCGCGCCTCCGCTTGCCGCATCGGCGGCATCCGCTGCCTCGGTTAACGCGGATGCGGACGCGAAAACAACGACTGTTCCGATAGTTTTTGCGAGGTCTTCCAACGGCAGGTCACGAAAAGAAACAGTCATCAGTCAGCCTTTCCAAGGTATCCTCGCACAGAGAACACACAAAATTTCACAGGCCGCGCGAGGCATCGCGCCGAAAACACGGCAGAGCACCCTTTAGCGGCTCATTCTTGATGCAGAACTAACCCGTTCGAACACCTTTTGCCAGTATCAGCGGTATGGCTGCTGCGGCTCCGTCTTGACCTCGCCTAATTGTGCGCCTACGGCTCTCTCATGCGCCTGATAGACCGGTATTTTTTTAGACAGGTTCTCGCGCCTTTCGTGTTTTTCACGTTGGTGCTGACTGCGGTTATGTGGCTGGCGCAATCGCTGCGCGTGATTGATCTGATCGTTAACAACGGACAAAGCGCCTCGATCCTGCTCATTTTTGCCGGGCCGTTGTTGCCGCTTGTCCTTTCCATTGTCTTTCCGCTCGCAGCCCTCGGCGCGACAATCTTTGCGCTCAACCGGCTGCTGTCGGATTCCGAGCTGGTCGTTGTGTATTCGGCAGGGCAGGGCAGACTGTCGTCCTTGCGCGCGGTATTTGCTTTCGGTGTCGGTGTGACCGTGGCTCTTGCGATCGTCACCGTCCTGCTCGCACCGTTGGGCGCGCGTTCGATGCGCGAAAAAACAGCAGAAGTGCGCAGTGGTATCGCGTCGGCGCTGATACAAGACGGACGCTT
>CALGNW010000131.1 GCA_937958345.1 uncultured Neomegalonema sp.
AACGACTGACTCCCTTTCAGGGCCGATCCGCCATATTCTCGGGCGCGAATCGAACCGGGAGAATGTTCAAATGTTTCGCACCATGCTGCTCGGGCTGGCCACAGCCCTCGGACTAACCGCCGCACAGGCCGCCGACGATCCGCTGAAAATCGGATTTGTCTATGTCGGTCCTATCGGTGATCACGGCTGGACCTACCAGCACCACGAGGGCCTGAAGGCTGTCGAAGCCCGCTATGGCGATAAGGTCAAAACGACCTTCGTCGAAAGCGTATCCGAGGGCCCCGACGCCGAACGTGTGATCCGCCAGCTCGCGGCGTCGGGCCACGGCATGATCTTCACGACCTCATTCGGCTTCATGGACCCGACCGCCAAGGTCGCCGAGCAATTCCCGGATGTCCTTTTCGAGCACGCCACGGGCTATAAACGCGCCGACAACCTCGCAACCTACAGCGCGCGCTTTTACGAGGGCCGTTATATTGCCGGTCAGATCGCCGGCAAAATGTCCAAGGCGGGCAAGGCGGGCTACGTCGCGTCCTTCCCGATCCCCGAAGTTATCCGCGGTGTAAATGCCTTCCTGCTCGGCATGCAAAGCGTCAACCCCGACGCCGAAATCTCGGTCGTGTGGGTCAACTCGTGGTTCGATCCGGGCAAAGAGGCGGACGCGACCAAGGCGCTGATCGCACAGGGTGCGGACATCATCACCCAGCACACCGACTCGCCCGCACCGGTTCAGACGGCTGCAAACGCGGGCATTCCGGCCATTGGTCAGGCGTCGGACATGCACGAATTCGGCAAAACCGCCCAGCTGACCTCGATCATCGATAACTGGGCGCCGTACTATGTTGCCCGCGTCGGCATGGCGCTGGACGGGACATGGGAAAGCACGGATACGTGGGACGGTATTCAGCCGGGCATGGTCCAGATGTCGCCGTATATCAACATGGACTACGACATCGCCAAGGCGGCAAAAGAGACCGAAGACCTCATCCGTCTGGGCCGCTTGCACCCGTTCACGGGTCCGATTGTCGACCGCGACGGCAAAGAGCGCGTTGCCGAAGGCGAAACCGCCGATGACGGCATGCTCGCCACGATGGACTTTTTCATCAAGGGCGTAATCGGCGATCTGCCGAAATAATCCGCTTGCCCCACGCGGCTGTTGAAACTGAAAAAGGCCCGGTTCGCGCCGGGCCTTTTTTATCTCAGACGACCTTAACCGACAGCGCGCCGACACCTTCGATACTGCCCTCCATCACATCTCCCGGCGCGACGGCGGCAACCCCCGACGGCGTGCCCGACAGGATCACGTCGCCCGCTGCCAGTTCGAAATACCCGGACAAATAGGCGATCATTTCCGGCACTTTCCAGATCATCTGATTCAGGTCGCCGGTCTGGCGCACCGCGCCGTTGACGCTCAGACGAACCGCACCCTTTGCCGGATGGCCGATGGTTGATGCGGGTATTAGCGGGCCGCACGGCGCGGACCGCTCGAATGATTTGCCGATTTCCCAAGGCCGCCGCAGTTGCTTTGCCTCGCCCTGCAAATCGCGCCGAGTCATATCCAGACACACGGCATAGCCGAAAACATGGTCGAGCGCGCTGGCCGCCGAAATATCCGTGCCGCCCGATTTCAGCGCAACCAGCATTTCCAGTTCGTGGTGAACATCGTTCGATTTGACGGGATAGGGAAACGCGCCGGATGTATCCAGATTGTCGGGGTTCTTCTGAAAAAAGAACGGCGGCTCGCGGTCTGGATCACCGCCCATTTCGATTGTATGCGCCGCGTAATTCCGGCCAATGCAATAAACCCGGCGCACCGGAAACAGGTCGGACCCGCCCGTGACAGGCAGCGAGGGGACGGGCGGTTGCGGGATCACGAATTGCGACACGGGCGGCGCTCCTCTGTTGAACAATCCCGTTCAATCAAAGGGGTATCGGGCGGCTTTGCAAGCGCGCATTCCGCATGGTCCGAAAGGGCAGGGCGGGCTATTTCCTGACGAGACAGTCAACGCGAAAGACGGCGCGGCTGCCTTGCCGGAACAAATCGCGGCCCGTTTTTTCGGGCGATACCGACCCGTCGATGACATAGCGCGTGCGCGATCGCTCCAGAAAACTCAGCACCCGCGCGCGATCCACAATAACCCCTAGGTTGGTCAGCGTCCGGCCCGTCAGTTTATGGGCCGCGACGGTGTTTATCTTCGCCTTTAGCACGCCGACCGCCCGCCCGCGACTGTCGAGCGCGGGGCCGCCGGAATTGCCGCGCCGCACGTCTCCGGCAACGCCGACCAACCCGTATTTGGCCGGATTGCTGACGGCATGGCTGATCAGAACCGGCGTCATACGCGGCACGCGGCGGATCATGCCTTCGGACGGATACCCGATCAGAGCCAGCGGCGCGCCGTCGGTCGGGGCGCTGGGGCTGAACCGCAGAATATCGCGCGTTTTATAGCCGATTTGGATAACGGCGAGGTCACTGTCCTCGGCGACCGCCTTCACGCGGGCGGGATAGGCGGTCGGACTGGCATTGTTCCGAACTTCCAGCGCATCACAGCCGCGCACGACATGGGCGCTGGTCAGCAGTTCGCCGCGTGGATTAACGGCAAAGGCCGCTCCGGCGCTTTTGAACCGTATGCCCTGCTGCTCGCGCGTGACTGTTTTTGTCAGCGTCCGTGTGCGCCGCGCCGTGCGGTCGGCCTCGATCTTCCTATGAAGGATCTGTGCCTGTTCCGGCGTGACAATCGTGCCGTCACAATGGCGGGCGCGCACGCGCTTTACCAACTGGCGGTCGATGTCATAGCAATAAACGACTTCGAGGCCCGTCGTCCCTGCCGAGGATTGAACGGGCGTTGCATGCAGCATGACGGCTGCGAGGATCAGGGCGATTCTTTTCATGCCTTGGGCTTTGCAAGGATGATGCAAAACCACGCGCGGCGGCGGCGATACACCGTTGAAATCGCGATTGCTCTGTTATTTCAGGGCAAAGCTGCGGGCGCGCGCTGGCTGTTACACGTCGGTCGGGGCCGTCTCCGGCGCGGCATTGGGCGCGCCGCGTTCCCTGTACGGCGTGCGGTTAAAGTGCGCGCGGTAACATTTTGAGAAATGGGACGGCGAGGTGAACCCGCAGGCAAGCGCGACATTGATCACCGACATTTCAGTCTGCAACAACAGGTTCCGTGCCTTTTGCAGGCGCAATTCCATGTAATACCGTTTTGGCGACCGGTTCAGATACCGCCGGAACAGCCGTTCCAACTGGCGGGTCGACATCTTGGCATCCTGTGCCAGAATCGAAGGGCTGATCGGCTCCTCCAAATTCTGTTCCATCGTCTGTATGATCGAGACCAGCTTGGGGTGTCGCACGCCGATACGCGCAGGCACGGACAGGCGTTGTTCGTCGCGGTCGCCGCGAATGGGTGTGTGAATGGCCTGATCGGCAACCAGACTGACGATTTCAGGGTCAAGATCACTGGCCATCAGGGTCAGCATCATATCCGTGCCTGCCGCACCGCCGGCACAGGTGAACCGGTCCCCGTCAATCTCGTACAGGCGGTTTGTCACTTCTATATCGATGAATTCCTCGCGGAACGCCGCCTGATTTTCCCAGTGGATCGTGCACCGCTTTCCGTCCAGCAGACCGGCGCGGGCCAGTATCAGCGTCCCGGTACAAACCGCACCGACCCGCGCACCGATCCGCGATTGCTTGCGCAGCCATGTTAATATGGGCTTGGTTGCCGCCTCATGGGCGTCGAGGCCGGATGTGACCACAATCGTTGTATCCCGGTGAAGATCGGCCAAACCGCCATCAACCTCGATCCGCGCCCCGTTTGAGCACGGAACAGGCTGTCCGGTCTCGGATACGAATTCCCAGGCATAAACGTCCTCGCCGCTCATCCGGTTGGCAAGGCGAAGGGGATCGACCGCTGAAGCGAGCGCAATCATCGACAATTTCGGTGTCAGCAAAAACACGAACCGTTTCGGGGGCTTCGTTTCAAAGTCAATCATGCGCGCCTCATATCGGGCTGCATAGATGCCCGGCTCGCGATCCAAGATTATTGACTTCAAAGGTTTTTGGCTCGGCGCGTCAAGCGGATAGAATCCTCCTTCCGCAATGACCGGACGTTTAGAGGCGACGCGGCGTTAAACGAGGCCGAATTGACGCCCGTAATAGACCTCGAATTTCAGGTCGAGCTGGTCAATCGCATCGGTGCAAAGCACGGTTTCTTCGCCAATCCCGTGAATAACTTCGATGCAATCCGCGTAGAACGAAACACGGCGAAAATCGCCCGCCTTGATCTCGAACGGTTTTGCGCCCGGTTTCGACGGTTTCAGCACAAGGCGGTCACTGAACATTTTCAGCGTGCCGGAAACCGCGCCCGCGGGATCAAGGGGCCGGTGATAGACCGGCGCCCGGCCACGATGTCTCAGGGTCAGATGCCGCGGCCCGCAGGCCGGAAAAACCTCGGCGGACCGGTGTGTCGACCACTGCGCTGCGGCTGAAAACAGCACATGCGCAGGTGAAAACATCTCGCTCCCGAGAAATCCGCGCTGCCGCAAACTGGCCCCGATTTGCTCGGGTCCGACGCGATCCATTAAGATCGAAAGTTCTTCACCCATGCCCGACCTGCCCGCGTTGCCCCGTTGAGACGATTTATCTCAAAAGGGGATTAAATAACGCTGAAGTCAGGTGGTTAAGGCCGGCATTAACCCTGTTCTCCGGCCCTGGCCCCGTGCTTATTCCTCGACAGGATTGTCCGAGCGGACACGAACGTAAGAACCGGGCGCATCTTCAATCTGGCCCAGCGTCGCACCGGGTTCGCGCGGGGCCACCTCTTTGCCGGATTTTTTGGCAAGCCAGACATCCCAATCGGGCCACCACGACCCCGGCGTTTCAGTCGCCTGC
Organism: uncultured Neomegalonema sp.; assembly: GCA_937958345.1. GTDB lineage: Bacteria > Pseudomonadota > Alphaproteobacteria > Rhodobacterales > Rhodobacteraceae > JAHDDY01. Next base: position 4,895 of record CALGNW010000131.1, read on the forward strand.
GCCACCCAATCCTCGACCCGCTCCGGCCATTTCGATTTCGGCGTCGCGCTGGTCCAGTATTGATATTTGATCTTGTCGGGGTCGGGCGGGTTCACCACGCCCGCAATGTGACCCGACCCGCCCACGACGAACCGGACGGTCGAGCCGAACTTTTTCATGGTGCGGTAGACCGACTCCGCCGGTGCAATATGATCCTCGCGCGCCGCGACCGAATACATCGGCGTCTTGATCTTGGTGATGTCCAGCGCCTCGCCCATCATCGACAACTCGCCCTTTGACAGGGCGTTATCCCGATAGAAATCACGCAGATAATCGACATGGCACTTGCCGGGCATGCGCGTGGAATCCGCATTCCAGTACAGCAGATCAAACGCCGACGGGTTTTTGCCCAGATAGTAGTTGTTGACGACATAGCTCCAGATCAGGTCATTGCCGCGCATCATATTGAATGCCTGCGCCATTTCCTGCGCACTCAGCACGCCGCCGCTTTTTTCCGAGTCCTTCGACATCCGGTCGAGCGATTTGTCGTCCACAAAAATCTTCAGATCGCCAGCCTTCTCGAAATCCGCCTGCGCGGTAAAGAAGGTGGCCGAGTGAATCCGCTTGTCTCCGGTCGCCGCCATATGGGCCAGCGCACAGCTTTGCATGGTTCCGCCGATGCAATAGCCGACGGTGTTGACGCTTTTCTGGCCGGTCTCCTTCAGCACCGCGTCGATTGCCTCGTAGAATCCTTCCGAGACATAATCCTCAAAACTGCGCTCGCGCACGCCCGCCTCGGGGTTCCGCCACGAAATGATAAAGACGGTATAACCCTGACCGACCATCCACCGGATCAGCGATTTTTTCTCGTTCAGGTCGAGGATATAGAATTTGTTGATCCACGGCGGTGCGATCAGCAACGGGCGCGCGTAGACCTTTTCAGTCGTCGGCGTGTATTGGATCAGCTGTATCAGTTCGTTCTGGAACACGACCTTGCCGGGGGTCACAGCGACGTTCCTGCCGACCTCGAATGCCTTCATATCGGTTTGGCTGATCAGCAGATCTCCGTCGCCGCGCTTCATATCGCGGACCATCTGCTTCATACCGCGCACAATGTTTGCGCCGTTTTCATCCACGGTCGTCTGAATGACTTGCGGGTTCATCGCAAAGACGTTCGAGGGCGACATCGCCTCGACGAACCGGTCGGTGAAAAATTCCAGCTTTGCCCGCTCGTCTTCGGGTAAATCGCCGTCAACGCGGTGTACGGTGTCGCGCATGACGCTGGAGGCGAGCAGATACGATTGTTTCAGATAGGTGAAAACCGCGTTGGACTCCCACGCCTCGTCCGTGAACCGCCGGTCATTTTCGGCGTTTTCGAGGCCCTTGACCGGTGCGGTTTCAACCCCGCCCATCCCCGCGATCATATTGGTCCACAGCATCGCCTGCCGCGACCACATATCGATCGCGGTTTCGACCATCTGCTCGGGATTTTCGATCATGGTCTTTTGCAGATCGGCCAGCGCGGGCATGATGTTGAACGGATCGGGGTCCGCATTGCTGCCGTCGTCATTGGCATGCTTTTTCAGGTAAAGTGCCCAGGCCTCCTGCGCGAGCTTTTGCGCCTGCGTCATGTTTTCCGCGAGAGCCGTGGCAGAGTTCAGGGCGGCGGCAGGATCGACATCGTCCAGCGTCGAGTTGGGCATTCTTGAATTCCCTCCGCGATAGGCGGTTTTGCGTTTGAAGTCCTATTAAACCACATTACGGTGAGATTTGCAGACGTCCATTGGTCAATTAATGATTGCCGGAAGAGAGCGTTCCATGCCGTGTAAAGTTTATTTATGCCTGCTTATCGGCTTTGCCGGATGCGGAAATACAATCGGTGCACTCGATTCCCTCCCCTCCGGGCCGGATGTCAGCGGTGTTGCATGGCCCCTGCTGGTCGACACGCCGGAACCGCCGGAGGAGCGCCTGATGGCGGGCACGGGTGCGCAGGCCATCACGCGGCTTAATGCGCGGCGCACGGCAGTTGACGGACGCTTGGCAAGCGCGGCGGCGCTGCCGCCTGTGTCGGACGTATTGCTCACCCGCGCCGAATCGAGCCGGTCGCGGGTTTCTGTCGGCGCGGGTCCGGCGGTGAACGAGGCTGACCTGCTGGCCCGTGCTGAAAGTCTGCGGCAGCGAACCGACCTGCAAAGCGCAAGCGCCGCGACCCAAAACTTCGACGAGGCCGCCCTGTTGGCGCGGGCCGAGCGGGCAAGGCAGCAAAGCAGCCTCGCGTTCGCCTCAGCCGGCGAGGCCGACTTGCAGAACCGTGCAAATATAAGCGGCCTGCGCAAGAACCAGCCGCAGGCCGCATCGGCATTTGATGCCGCCTCTGCCACTTTCGGCCCGCGCGCGCCCGTGCCGCTGCGCCCTCTGGATACGCCTGTTGTCAGCAACAGCTTTGAACAACGCGCGCGCCTCGCTCAGGCACGGGCAAAGCAGGCCGGATTGTAGGCTTGCTTCGAAATAACAACCTGTAATAGAAAAACATTTTATAAAATCTATCCTTACTTGAATTGCCGATACCCGCTAACGTGCGCGTCACCTCGGAGGCGACGTCATGGACCAGAGCGTATTCGGCTTTATCTGGCGGCACTCGAAACGCGATCAGCTTTTGATCGTCGGATTGGTGCTGTTGTCTCTCCCGTTCTATTTCCTCTCCCTCGATCTGCCGAAAACCATTGTCAACAAGGCGATACAGGGCGACGGGTTGGCCGAGGGCGGGCTGGCGGTAATCCGCCTCGGCTGGTGGCAGGGTGCGCCTAGCATCGAGGCGGACCGCGTTGCCTTTCTCGTGCTGCTCAGTTTTGCGTTTCTGGCGCTGGTTGTCGTCAACGGTGTTTTCAAATTGTCGGTCAACACCGCAAAGGGCCGATTGGGCGAGCGGATGCTGCGCCGGTTGCGGTTCATGCTGTTCGACCGGATTTTGCGTTTTCCGGTTCCGCATTTCCGCAAGGTAAAAGCGCCCGAACTCGCGACAATGATAAAAGACGAGATTGAACCGTTGGGCGGGTTTATCGGTGACGCCTATGTGCAGCCGGTCTTTCTCGGCGGGCAAACGCTGACCGCGCTGGTCTTCATCATCACTCAAAACCTCTGGCTGGGATTGCTGGCAGGCGCGATTGCAGGCTTGCAGGCCTATCTGATTCCGAAATTGCGGGCGCCGATACTGGTTCTGGGACGTGCGCGCCAACTGACAGCGCGCGATCTGGCAGGCCGGATTGGCGAGGCGGTGGACGGGATCGAACAAATCCGCGTCAACGATACCGGACGTTTTGAACGCGCGGATATGGCGGAGCGGCTGGGGCGGATTTTCTCGATCCGGTTCGAGCTGTTCCGGAAAAAATTCAGCGTGAAGTTCATCAACAACATGCTGTCGCAACTGACGCCGTTTCTGTTTTACCTGATCGGCGGCTATCTGGCGATTAAGGGCCTGCTCGATGTCGGACAGCTTATTGCGGTGATCGTCGCCTACAAGGATCTGCCCGGCCCGATGAAAGAGCTGATCGACTGGGACCAGCGCAGGCAGGACACCCAGATCAAATATGAGCAGGTCGTGGCCCAATTCGATCCCAAGGGTCTGGCCGATCCCGCCCTCGGCATTCCGTGCGACGGACGGCTCGAAGGACCCCTGACCCTGTCCGGCGTGACCGTGACCGAGGACGGCGCGCGGCCCATGGTCGATGATGTGTCCGTGACATTCCCGCTGGATGAAACCGCCGCCCTGACCGGGCCGGGTGCGTCGCGGGTGATCGAGGCGATTGCGCGGTTGCGGCCTGTCGCGGCTGGGCAAATCAAGTTCGGCACGCGCGTCCTTGCCGACATTCCCAATTCGATCATGGGGCGCAGCGCCGCGTATCTCGGCAACGGCGTTTACCTGCGCGGCCCGTCGGTTTTCGACACGCTTGCCTATCCGCTCAAACGGCAACCGGCACGCAAGGGCGGCAAGCCGGATTCGCGGGCGGCAGAGGCTCGGCGGACCGGCAACTCCGATGATGATGCGGGGGCCGATTGGATCGACTATGCTGCCGCCGGTGCGTCGGACAGCGAAGATTTACGCATCAGGATGCTGGCCGCCCTGCGCATTTCGGAAGTGGATGATGACCTCTTCGGATGGGGCCTGCGCCAGCCGGTGCGCACGGGCGCGGATGCCGGCGCGAAAATCATGCGGGCACGAAAGGCCGTCGCCGGTATGCTGGCGCAGGAAAACCTGTCGATGCTGGTCGAACGCTTTGACGTCGGCGCCTATAACGACAACGCGAGTATCGGGCAAAACCTCAGGTTCGGGGCCGCAGTTGCACCGCAGTTTGCCGATGATGCACTTGCGCAGAACACGCTGCTGCAAAACGTCCTGCGGTCCTGTGATCTTTATGATCCCATGGTCGCGATCGGGCGTTCTATCGCCGGTATGCTGCTCGAGGTTTTTCAGGACGTATCCGAAGACACCGCGCTGATCGAACAGTTCAGCTTTGTCGAGGCGGC